>NZ_JAPZRB010000422.1:0-22815 GCF_027531105.1 Microcystis sp. LE18-22.4A | reverse complement strand
GGGGAAGTGGGGGGGTGGGGAAGTGGGGTGATGGGGAAGTGGGGTGTGGGGTGTGGGGAAGTGGGGGGGTGGGGTGTAGGGTGTAGGGTGTGGGGAAGTGGGGGGGTGGGGTGTAGGGTGTGGGGAAGTGGGGGGGTGGGGTGTAGGGTGTAGGGTGTGGGGAAGTGGGGGGGTGGGGTGTAGGGTGTGGGAAGAATAAATAAAAATAATCTCCTGACGACCGACGACCGGCTCCTGACGACCGACGACCGGCTCCTGACGACCGACGACCGGCTCCTGACTCCTAACACCCTAGTCATTCGGGGACTGAGGAGAGATTTTCAAAGAGGAAATGGCCCCTTCTTCTATGGGGGTTTCTGATGTATTTCTTCCCCCATCGAGAGAAGGGGTTTTTTTGCCGCCAGAACCGCCACTTTTCGGGGGTTTCGAGGAGAGGAATTGGGCCTCGAACTGTTTGATCAGCACATACAACACCGGGACGAGAAATAAACTCAACACAGTGGAAATCAGATAACCGCCTAAGATTGCAGTTCCCAGGGACCAACGACTCATCGCCCCGGCGCCGGAAGCGATAACCAAGGGCAAGAAACCGACTAAACCGGAAATAGCCGTCATCAGAATCGGTCTTAAGCGTTCCGTCGAGGCCCGGGCTGCCGCATCGGGAATACTTAAACCCAAAGTACGGGACTGGTTAGCGAATTCCACGATTAAAATCGCATTTTTAGCCGCTAAACCGATCAACATGACCAAAGCCACCTGAGCATAGATATTATTATTCACCGCCGGGAACAGACTACCCACTTGTAGGAAATTCGCCCGCAACAGTAAGGCCCCCATGGCACCTAGGATCGCTAGGGGAACGGTAATCATGATGATAATCGGGTCAATGTAGCTTTCGTACTGGGCCGCGAGGACGAGGAAAACCACGATAAAGGCTAATCCGAAGATAACTGGGGCAGCCCCGGCGGAAGTTTTTTCTTGGAAAGCTGTACCCGTCCAAGCGTAACCGAAACCGGGCTGCAGGACTTTCCGACAAACATCTTCCATCACTGCGATCGCCTGTCCCGTACTAAAACCGGGGGCGGGACTACCCTGAACGTTAATCGAGGGATAGAGGTTAAAGTTAGTGATAATCGGTGGATAGGTGAAGCGTTTGACGCTAACCAAACCCGATAGGGGAATATTGGCCCCGGTACGGGAACGGACGTAAAGACGGTTAATATCTTCAGGATTAGAGCGATAATCCGCTTCTGCTTGGGCAAAGACTCGATACAAGCGATCGCCTAAGACGAATTGATTGACGAAGTTGGAACCGAGATAGGTTTGCAGGGTACCGAAAACGGCCTGCATATCGACGTTTTGCGCCTGTAGCTGGTTGCGATTGATGGAAAGTTCCAGCATCGGCGTGTCGGTGGTAAATTGGGTGAAAATTCCCGATAATTCCGGTCTTGTTCGGGCCTCGGCCATGACTTTATTAGCGTTGGCAATCAAAGCGTCCATGGGGAAAGAAGCGCGGTTTTGGATAAATAACTCGAAACCGCCGGTAGAACTTAATCCATCCACGGGGGGCGCATTAACGGCGAAAGCGCGAGCATCTGGGACTTTAGTGGCTAATTGTTGGTTAATTTTCCGCAGAACCCCGAAAACCGACTTATCTTCCCCGGGCCGTTCCGACCATTCTTTTAACTTGACAAAAAATAGCCCTTGGTTGCTGCCACTTCCGGCAAAACTAAAGCCCGCCATACCGACAAAGTGTTCGATTTCTTCGATACCGTCGAGAATTTCTTCGTTAATCTGACGGATAACCTGGTCGGTGTAGCGCAGGGAAACCCCGGGGGGTGCTTGCACCAAAACGAAGGCATAACCTTGGTCTTCTTCGGGGATAAAACCCTGGGGAGTGGTGCTATAACTCCAAGCTGTGAGAAAGAGGGCGGCGATAAAGAAGGGTAACACTAAAAAACGGATGCGGATCAGAAATTCGATCGAGCGTCGATAGCCTTCTTTAACTGCGTTGAAACCCCGATTAAAGCCCTCGAAAAACAGTCCCAAGGGTCCGCGGGTGCCTTGGGGCGCTTTCATGATAATCGCCGACATGGTGGGGGAAAAACTGAGGGCGTTAAAGGTGGAGATGATAATTGAAGCGGAGATGATGACGGCAAATTGTCGATAAACGATCCCCACCGTACCGGGGAAGAAGGTGACGGGAATAAAAACTGCCAGCAGTACAAGAGAACTAGCAATCACCGCCGAGGTTAACTCGCCCATGGCATCGAGGGCAGCTTGAAATGGCCGCATTCCCTGCCGTAATTTTTCCGATACCGCTTCTACGATCACGATGCCGTCGTCCACCACTAAACCGGTGGCCAGAATGACGGCAAACAAGGAGAGGTTATTGAGAGAATAGCCTAAAGCCAGGGCGACGGCCATGGTTCCGATCAAAGATACGGGAATAGCGATCGCCGGAATGATCGTGGTGCGCCAATCCTGAAGGAAGATAAAAATGACGAGAATAACCAGTAAAATCGCTTCAACCAGAGTGCCAAAGGCTTCTTCTAGGGAAGCGGCGACAAAGGCGGTATTATCGAGGGTAATGGCGATATTTAACCCCGGGGGGAAACTCGGTTCTAGTTCCGCCATTTTTTCTTTCACCAGTTTGGCAGTATTCCAAGCGTTGGAACCGGGTAACTGATAGACGATATAGACAACGGCGGGGGATTTGTCGAAATAGGCGGCGGTACTGTAGCTTTCGGCTCCGATTTCTGCGCGTCCTACGTCTTTAATTCGGATTAAATCGCCATTTTCCCCGACTTTGACGACAATATTTTCCGCTTCCTCCCCGGTGGCCACCCTACCAACGGCGCGAATGGCGATCTGGAATTGCTGCTCTTCGGGACTGGGATCACCGCCAATTGTCCCCGCACCCACCTGAATATTCTGTTCTCGGATCGCCTGTACTACTTGTTCCGCCGATACGCCCCTAGCGGCTAAGGCATCGGGATTAAGCCAAAAACGTAGGGCGTATTCCCTCTCCCCGATGATTGTTGTACTACCAACCCCCTCGATCCGGCGAATCTCGGCATCGATGACCCGATCGACAAAGTTACTTAAAAAGACCGTATCGTAGGGATAATTGCCCTTTTCATCCGGTTTGGCGGAAATCCCGTAGGCAAGGGTAACGCTGGGGGATTGGGTATTAGTTGTCACCCCCTGCCGGTTCACTTCTTCCGGTAAACTAGCGGCCGCGGTACTGACACGGTTTTGTACCAAGACTTGGGCAATATTACGATCCATTTCCACCGGGAAAAAGACATTCACCGTACTTTGTCCGGTGTTGGTACTCTGGGACTGCATATAAACAATCTGTTCTGTCCCGTTAATCTGGCGATCGAGTACCGTGGTAACGTTATCCTGTACGGTTTTGGCATCGGTTCCCAAATAGTTGGCATTTACCGCTACCTGAATAAATGCCAACTGGGGCAGTTTTTCTAGGGGTAAAAAGGGAACAGCGATCGCTCCGATCAAAACGATTAAAATCGAGCAAACTGTGGTCAGAACGGGTCTTTTAATGAAGGTATCGGCAATACTAAGGATCATAGGGCGTTACTGGTTCATCTTTTCTAGGATAGTTGCGGCGGTGGGAGATTTACGAGTCAGATAATTAAATATTAATAGTTTAAAGATGGTATCTAGGATAACGGGAACCGTGGCCACAAACAAGCTAATAAATGTAATATTCTCGCGCCAACCAAAGTGCCGGAACAAAGTTTCTAAGATTACCGTCCAACCCTCCGCCGAGTGAAACCCGACAAATATATCGGTAAAGAGAATAAAGATAAAGGCTTTGGTTATATCATTTAAGCTGAGAAAATAACGACTAACATAAGCTCGCGTAATTGCCAATTGTTGACGACCAAAAATTAAGATCGCAATAAAGGCTATTAATCCAGTGATATCGGAGAGTAAGTTTTTCCAACCATCTTGACTTTCATAACCCGCTTCTCTGAATAATTCCTCCACCTGTTCCCGAAAATTTTCTTCTGATTTATGCCCTGCTTTTACTACTCCTAAAACCTGCTTGATTTCTTCAATTTCTTGAAGTCTAGCAAATTCCCTGAGATATTTTTCGCCAATTTCCTGAGAAATATAAACTTCTGATATTTTCGCTCTATCCACACCAAAATAGTTTAAAACAGGGCTAAAAATAAAGTTTCTACTAATAACCTGCACCAAGAGAGGAACTAAAATAATAATCAGGATAAAACGAATAGCAATACGTTGCTGTTGTCGCAGGGTACGGAGTTGTTTAATAACGGTTTGTTCGTATTCTGGGGTTAATTCTTGCTGGAAGTTAAAAAATTTATTACCGGTTGCAGGAGAAATTATCTGGTTATCTTTATCCCTGGGTTTATCACTGGTGAGATTGGTATTAGGCAGATTTGGGGTTTGATTATTCGGTAATGGGGGCAGCAATTCCTCTAAGTCTAGGCGATATTTACCGATAATATCCTCGATCGCCTTTAAAGTCTCTAGGATGTTATTATTTTCTGGGTTAGTTTGCGGATTGATAAAATTACCCAGACGCACTTGAGTTAAATCGAAACGTATCTGTAATAATTCTCGCTCTAGGGTACTTTGAAAGTAATCATAAACACTTTTTCCTCCCACGGCAGCCGGGGAAATTTTTTGTCCCCCAAAATGTTTATCTTCGATCGCTTTAATTTTCAGCGCTCTCTGATAAGCTGATTCTAAGGCCACTAAAGAGCGTCTTTCTACCCATTGATTAACTCGATTCCAAGGCACGGCTATAATCCTCGCTTTTCTGTCATCACAAGCACCACGGTAAGCTATCAGCGTTGGCTAGATCTCCACGTTAGAGAAATATCCATAATATTACATTTTGAGCGCAGGTGATGCACTCCCACCATTGAGGAAATACAACGTTTCTCATCAAAATATTGTAGGGGCGAATTGCATTCGCCCTCTTTTACAGCGTTTCTCATCAAAATATTGTATAACCTAATTTTTTATCAACTACCAATGACTGACTCCCTAAAACGAAAACCTCCTAGCTCTCCCTTAAGATAACTGCTCTAATTAAAGTTAGCAATAATTTTTAGAGATTGAATGTTCCTCTATAAACAAACTGTAAGCATTTCTAAAAACCTCTGGAGTAAATCTATTAGCCTGTTGCCGACAATCTTCCGGATCAATTTTATCACCGTGATCGACAAAATATTTGACCGCTTCTACCAAAGATTGGGGATTTTGTTCCCCAAAAAGTAATCCTGTTCCCTGGGGAGAATTTTCCCGCAGCTCCCGCACGGTTTCTAAAGCACCTCCGGCGGCAAATGCAATCACGGGAGTACCACAAGCTTGCGCTTCCACTAAAGCAATACCAAAATCCTCACAAGCAGCATAAATAAACGCTTTTGCTTTCGACATATATTCTGCTACTATTCGATCGGACACGGAACCTAAAATCTGAATATTATCCTTAGCTAACTGACGAATTAAAGCCATTTGTGGACCATCTCCAATAACCACTAGGGGTAATCCCAATTGATTAAACGCTTCCACAATTAAAGAGACTTTTTTATAACTAACCAAACGAGAGACTACTAAATAAAAATCTTCTTTTTTCTCTTGGTAGGGAAAACGCTCGATTTGTACGGGAGGATAAATAACTTTTGCCTCCCGTCGATAACAGCGCCAAATTCGTCTAGCGGTGTGGTGGGAATTAGCCAGAAAATAGTCCACACGATTAGCAGAAATCACATCCCACTGACGCAACCCATGCAAGAGATAACGGGTGAAAATACCGGGTAATCCTTGTCCTAACTTACTATTAGCCAGATAGTCAAAAGTTAAATCCCAAGCATAACGCATCGGAGTGTGACAATAACAAATGTGCACCTGATCCGGTCGAATTAACACCCCTTTAGCCACACAATGGGAGGAGGATAAAATTACATCATAATCCTCTAAATTTAACTGCTCGATCGCTAGGGGAAGAAAAGGTAAGTATTTTTGTACGCCATTTCTCGCTTTCGGGAAATTTTGCAGAAAAGTTGTCCCGATCGAGCGACCATAGAGATAACTATCGGGATTAGTGGACTCAAAATCGATCAAAGCGTATAAATCCGCCTCTAGACATTGTAAAATCTCCTTAACCACTAATTCCGATCCCCCCGTCGCCTTTGGGGTTAACCACTCGTGAACCAGAGCGTACTTCATAGGATAATCAATAATCTCAGCCGTAATTATAGCAGTAAGGGATCAATAGTTCACTTTCTGGTTTTCTCTTCCCCAAAATTACCGATACCTATCCGATCAAGGTAAAAAACACCAGAAAGAAATTATTAAAATTTTCCAGAAAAATTGCAAAGTTTAGTAAAAATTACTAGCAAGATCAGATGATCGACTCCATAATGGGGATCAAGGAAAAAATAGACTTAAACCGATTGGGATCAAGAAAAACTAGCTTGATATACAGAAGATAACTAATTAATGAGGTTTGCTATGATCACCCGGCAACAAGTGCGCTGTCCTAATTGTGGAAATTTTGCCGAAAGACAGCATATTTTAGAACACCATCTCGTTAGCACCGCCTGTTCTCACTGTGATTATCTGTTAATTAGCTGCAGTCTTACGGGAAATGTACTAGAGTGCTATGCACCCGGTATTGGTTTAAGAAGTTAACACCGCTCCCTAGCCAGATCGAAAATGTCTTGTCAAAATAGAGTGGAGAAGACAAAATCAAGGAGCTAAGTAGCTATGGGGGGTAATTTCTTCAAGGGAGCGATCGCCTTGGGGGTGATAGCGGGGATTATGGGATTTACCAATCCACCCCAAGAACTTTACAGCGAATACGCCTCGGAAAAGCTCCTCGCTCATGCCGACAAAATCGCTTGCGAGAAAATCAGTCTCTGTGGCTCGATCGATTCTTTGCCAGTGGCAGCCAGAAATGTGATCAAAAATCAAATCTTAAAACCAGCGATCGAAACCTCTAGTCAACGGCAAAATTTAGGTGTGTTCAGTATTTACACCACAGAGGTACCGGGGGTAGCTAAAATTAGAACTCTTGGCGCTTTTGGGCATTTCTTGACTTTCTCGGAGACTTAGGTGAGATTACTGCCAGCTTAACCGCTACCAGCTTAATAATGAGTTAAGATGATCGTGTTAACCCGCGATTTGAGCGATAGACTCCTCAAGAACACCGATTAATCCTGCCTAACCGTGTTTAATTTTCTGCTCATTCTCCGAGAAGCGATCGCCCGTTGGTGGTCCGAATTCACCCTCCAAACTAAATTAATGGCCGCGGCTACTTTAGCCGTTTCTTTGTTGATGAGTGGTTTAACCTTTTGGGCGGTTCACACGATCCAGCAGGATGTCCGTCTCAATGATACCCGTTTTGGCCGGGATTTAGGGCTGTTATTAGCCGCTAATGTCTCCCCTCTGATTGCTGAGGACAATTTAACCGATTTAGCCCGTTTTTCAGCCCGTTTTTATAGTAGTACCTCCAGTGTGCGTTATTTGATCTACGCTAACGAGGAGGGTCAAATATTTTTCGGCATTCCCTATTCTACCGCCGAAGTTAAGAACTCCCTGACGATTGAGCGTCGCATTCAATTACCGGAAAATTATGGCGAGAATGGGGAAACTCCCCTCATCCGTCAGCACAAAACCCCCGACGGTGAAGTAACCGATGTCTTTGTTCCCTTAAATCATGAGGGCAAATATTTGGGAGTATTAGCGATCGGGATCAATCCTAACGCTATTGTGGTCGCTTCTTCTAATTTAACCCGTGATGTGACTATTGCCGTTTTTGTCTCGATTTGGGCCATGGTGATTCTGGGGGCGGTTTTTAATGCTTTAACTATCACCAAACCGATCAAGGAGTTATTAGTCGGCGTCAAAAATATTGCAGCAGGAAATTTTAAGCAGCGCGTTGATTTACCCTTGGGAGGAGAGTTAGGGGAATTAATTCTCAGTTTTAATGAAATGGCGGAAAAGTTAGAACGATACGAAGAACAAAATATCGAAGAAATGACCGCCGAAAAAGCCAAATTAGATACGTTAATGTCCACTATTGCTGATGGGGCGATTCTCTTAGATACTAATTTTCAATTATTATTAATTAATCCCGCAGCTCGGGAAATATTTGGCTGGGAAGATCGGGAAATTATCGGTCAAAATGTTCTACATCTTTTTCCTTCGGAGTTAACGGTTAGACTAACTAAACCTCTCTATCAAATTGCGGCAGGAGAAACCCTCCAGCCAGAAGAATCGGCTAATCAAAATCATCATCCTAAAAATGCTGTTATTGATCAGGAAAATAATAACTATTCCCCAGCAGAATTTAGATTATCTTTAACTAACCCGAAAACCCGGACAATTCGCCTTTTGTTAACTCAGGTATTCGATCAGCATCGGGAGAATGTCCGGGGAATTGCCATGACGCTACAGGATATCACTAGAGAAACAGAATTAAATGAGGCAAAAAGTCAATTTATCAGCAATGTTTCCCATGAGTTAAGAACCCCTTTATTTAACATCAAATCTTTTATTGAAACCCTGACAGAATTTGGTGAGGATCTCAGCGATACAGAAAAAAGAGAGTTTTTAGAAACCGCTAATCATGAAACCGATCGCTTAACTCGTTTGGTTAATGATGTTCTCGATCTTTCTCGGTTAGAATCCTCCCGTAACTATAACTTAGATGCGATCGATATCGGACAATTAATCGAACAAACCCTAAGGACCTATCAACTCAATGCTAGGGATAAAGGACTAGAATTAAGCTCGGAAATTGAAGCCAATTTACTACCAATTTTAGGTCATTATGATCTACTTTTACAGGTATTAACTAATCTAGTCGGTAACTCCCTAAAATTTACTCCTGCTGGCGGTAAAGTGGTGATTCGTGCCTATAAAATAAGCAGAGATAATCCCCAAGAAACTCCCAAAATTCGCGTGGAAGTATCCGATACTGGTATTGGCATCGATGCCGAGGATCAAAGTGCCATATTCGATCGCTTCTATCGGGTAGAAAATCGCGTTCATACCCTAGAAGGGACGGGATTAGGATTATCGATCGTCAAAAATATTATTGAAAAGCACTATAGTCAAATTAATTTGATTAGTGAAGTGGGAATTGGCACAACTTTCTGGTTCGATCTAGAGCTATATCAAGGCTTGCTCGCCAGCAAGAAAATTAACGACGTGAGTTTATAAAAGCTAGGGCAATACTGCCCAAAATCAGGGTTAATAATAGCAATAATCCCTTATTTCTGAGACACCAATTTTTTAAAACCCTAGGCAGCGGGAGAGGAGGAATTTTTTCGGCTATTATTTGACTATTTTTGTATAAAGTGCAACTGGTAGCGTAGGGACGTTGGGGAAAATTACAGCTATCATCGCCATGATAAAGACAGGTTTCACATAAAAACTCGCCGGTGACAGCTTGATGCAGGGTCATGCCGGGATGACCATAGGCCTTTAAAATATTAGAACAGTAGGGACATTGCAAGGCTTGACTATCGACCTTGTGCTGACAACGAGGACAGGTAATCATAATCGCTAAATTTTACCTTTGAGGATTGTCGTTGCTGATGATCATAGACTATAGCAAAATCCCCTGGCTTTTTCCGGTTATTTCACTAAATAGCTGCGCCATTGGGAGGCAACTTCTTCCAGTAAACGCCAAGTTTTCCCCTCGATCTGTCTTTGTAAATAAAGATCAAAATTGTTGTGTTGTTTGGTATCTTTTTGATGGGGCAATTGTAGAGTTAGATCGTAATCTCCCTGCAAGTGATAAGCGGGTAAATTGCCCACATAAAGCGGTTCCAGACTGGTGACATTAATTTTAGCAATTTTTACCTGCGGATCATCGATCTGTAAAGATTGACTAAGGCGATCGGATGTGTGACGAAATTGTAATAAAAGGGCTTTGGCGACGATTTCTCCGTCGGGGGCAAATTCTTGCGGGGGAGTGACACTACCACAAGCAGTCAGGAAGACAAGGAAAATACTGGTTAAAAAACCGAGAAAACGGCGCATAGAATGATATTTTGAAAAAGAATGGCAGCGGGTTAAGAAGAATTAATTATGACTCAACCAAATGAGCGAGAGAATTTCAGCCAAGCAGAAACAGTGATCCGACTACAAGAGGCGATCGAGCAGTTAAATTCGATCGTTTCCCAACTTAACACGGGAACGGGGACAGTGTTACCCCCAAAAGTTGCTGTTGATAATCTTCTTAACTCAACGCAACAGTTAGCCGCTGCTTTAAAACCAGACGAATTCGCAGGAGTTGAGCAAAGTTTAACCGCAGATTCTCCAATCGAAGCAGCGGAGGGAATCGACGATATTTTACCAGATTTCGAGCAGGTGGAAGGGTGGTGGACGACGATTTTGAGCAAAATTCGCCGACTTTTACCGGGGGGAATTAGCGAAAAAATTCCCGATTGGTTAATTACCGGCTTGTTAACAGGAAGTTTAGTCACTATCCTATTAGTAGCTGTGGTCAGTTTACCGAAAAATCCGGCGGAAATTGCCGAAAATATGCCTGAAGTTGTCTCTAGTCCTTCCCCGGCAGCCGGGGAAATTATCGAAACTCCCCCAGAATTAATCGCACCAGAGGCACCGATTCCCGTCCCGATTACCAAAGCAAAACCGCGATTAACTCCCGAACAAAGTTTAGTCGCAGCCATTCAAGCGGAAATTACCGATTTAACTACTCGTTATCCCGCCGGGATTATTTCTACCGTAGAAGCGGATTTTTTGGCTAGTCGTCTAGTAGTTATTTTGGGCGATAATTGGTATAGCCTCGAGGCATCACAACAGGATAAATTGGCTAATTCGGTTTTTCAACGTTGCCAAAGTCTCGATTTTCGCCGCTTGGAAATGAGGGATAACGAGGGAATTCTCCTCGCTAGAAGTCCCGTTGTCGGCGATCGAGTGGTGATTGTCAATCGCACTCAACCCACCGCTGCCATCTCCTCTGGTGAGTAGTTTTCAGCGCGGGGGGGAGGGAGTTTCGGACAAAGACAGCCTCAAGAATTCTCGCCCACCAGTCCGCTTTTTCCCCTCGCTGGTTAGATAGCTAAATATACACAAAAATTAGTGATCCCTGACTTAACAGTGCTATAATTGGCTAGGTAAAATTTTGTAACGATTCTTAATCTTGAACCTACCCGATAGTCAATGCTTCCCCCCGCCCGGGTGGGCCGCAGCAATTTTGGTGCGAGAAAAATTGCTCCGATCTAACCCAACTCCCTTAAACCTTTCTAGGGTTCCCCTAACCGCCAAAATTTTGCCCTAACTACCAAGAATTAAGAGATTTCAAACTATACCATGAACTCTGTTATTCGTCAACAGCGAGCGCTGATCACCGGAGCCGGCAGCGGCATCGGCAAAGAAACCGCCCTCGCTTTCGCCAAGGCGGGAATTAATCTGGTTTTAATCGGTCGCGATCAGCAAAGATTGGCAACCGTGGCGGGAATGGCGGCAGATTTAGGCGTATCAGCCCAAGCTTACCCCTTAGATTTGGCAGATATCCCGGAAGTAGCTCCTAGTATCGCTAAAATCGCCCAAGAATCCGGACCGATCGATATCCTGATCAATAATGCTGGCATGGGTTACACAAACTCCTTGGCCGACACACCTTTGTCAGACTGGCAGCGGGTGATCGATCTCAATTTAACCAGTGTTCATCAGTGTGTGCAAGGAATTTTACCTGCCATGCGTCAACAGGGGGGAGGCACGATCATTAACGTTTCCTCGATCGCCGCCGATAATTTCTTCCCTGATTGGGGGGCCTATAGTGTCAGCAAAGCTGGATTAGTGGCATTTTCTCGCATTTTAGCGATCGAGGAGCGGGCTAACGCCATTCGCGTCACGATTATCACCCCCGGGGCTGTCAATACTCCCATCTGGGACAGCGATAGCGTCAAAGCAGATTTCGATCGCTCGGCCATGTTAACCCCGGATATCATCGCTCAGGCCATTCTGCAAGCGGTGTTACTGCCCAAACAGGCCGTAGTGGAAACGATGACCATTATGCCCAGTGCGGGGGCATTATAACCCGAAATACTTCTATTTATCAATCAATTCGCCTACAGGCCTCTTCATTATGACCATAGCTTCTTCTAACGGTTTAAACGGTAATTTAACCGACGCTATTCAAGCACGCGTGACCACTCGCCCCGATCGCAACACCCACAATGGCAAAACCGCTCAAATTCATCCAACTTCCGACGAAAACAAAGAACAGATGATGGATGCGGTCAGAAATATCCTGATCTCGGTGGGGGAAGATCCCGAAAGAGAAGGTTTATTAAAAACCCCCAAACGGGTGGCCGAAGCGATGCAGTTTCTCACCCAAGGCTATCAACAATCCCTAGAAACCCTCGTTAATGGTGCGATCTTCGATGAAGGTCATAATGAGATGGTATTAGTGCGCGATATTGACTTTTTTAGTCTCTGTGAACATCATATGTTACCCTTCATGGGGCGGGCCCACGTTGCCTATATTCCTAACCAAAAGGTGGTCGGATTAAGTAAATTGGCCCGCATTGTGGAAATGTATTCCCGTCGTTTACAGGTCCAAGAGCGCCTCACCCGTCAGATTGCCGAAGCGATTCAAGAAATTCTCGACCCCCAAGGGGTTGCAGTCGTCATGGAAGCAACTCATATGTGCATGGTAATGCGCGGGGTGCAGAAACCGGGATCCTGGACTGTCACCAGCGCCATGTTAGGAGTCTTCCAAGACGAGCAAAAAACCCGCGAGGAGTATCTTAACCTGATCCGTCATAAACCCAATTTCTTCTAGTCCCGGAAATGGGGAAATGGGGAAATGGGGAAATGGGGAAATGGGGAAATGGGGAAATGGGGAAATGGGGAAATTCAACTAAAACCCCAAAACCCCCCGCAACGCGCACGCAGTGACCACCCCAACACCCCAACACCCTAAAACCCTAAAACCCTAAAACCCTAAAACCCCAACACCCTAAAACCCAAAACCTTCTAACTGATCACTGATCCCTGAATTTTTGCAGTCGCTCTAGCAAGAGGGCGACTTTTTTGAGGTCTTTATCACCTGGCGATCGCTCAACGCCGCTAGACACATCAATACCCTGGGGGTGCAGCCGAGTTAAAGCTTCACTAATATTATCGGGGTTGAGTCCTCCGGCCAGAAACCAGGGCAAGGGGGGCGAAAAACTGGCTAAGGCTTGCCAGTCTAAGGTATGTCCCGTACCGCCGAGCAATTGGGGATGGTAGGCATCTAACAGTAAAGTATCGACGCTATTGAAGTAAATTGCCGACTTTTCCCAACTTTCTCTGTCTTTAATCCGTAAAGCTTTGATAATTTCCCGGTCGGGTAATAATTGCCGCAACCTTTGGCAATATTCGGGAGATTCTTTACCATGTAACTGCACACTTGTCAAGGGGTTTTTAATAATTATTTGCTGAATAATTTCCGGTTGCTCGTCGGCAAAAACCCCGATAAAATCAATTTTGTCGGGTATTGCGGCGATAATGGCGTTAATTTGCTCGATTTTGACGTAACGAGGCGAACTAGGTACGAGGATAAAACCTAAGGCCGTAGCTCCGCAAGTAGCGATCGCTCGTCCTTGGTCCGGTTGGGTAATGCCGCAAATTTTAATTCGCATTTAATCTTATTCACAAAACGTTACAAAAACTGTTAAGTATTCAAACAAAAAGCAGTTTCGGGTCAAGAGCTTTTTATAATGCCCTGTGATTAACAAAATCTTATCAAGACTGGAGCGCAAATGATCTCTTCCACCTTACTTTTAGCCACTGCTCAAACCATTCCCTGGAATTTATCCGTCGGGATTACCATGACGTTAGCTAACCTAGTAGCGTTCGTTATCGGTTATTTTGCTATCCAAAATACCGGAGCAGGCCCTGCTTTACCCTTGCCGCAGTTAGCCTCGAAAAAAAGCTTCGGTCTGCCGGAATTATTGGCTACCATGAGTTTTGGCCATATTCTCGGTGCGGGACTGGTTCTCGGTCTTTCTAACGCGGGTATTCTCTAATCAGGGATCAGTAATCAGTGACCAGTAAACCTCAGAGAGAGGAGCAAGGATCTGGTAGTCAGGAGAACTAAGCATAAAGAGATTTTAGGCAACTTCATCCCTATTTTTCCCATTTTTGAACTCTCAAAAGTTAATTATGTCAGAAGTCTAGTAATCGTCCAGAGCGGGTGATTATTCTGGCTGCTGGCGAGAAAATTAAGAAAGCAGTGGCCCCAGTCGAAGTTGGAGACTTTGCTGACGAAGAAGAAGCAGTATTGGCTAAATTAACTCATGAAAGTTAGATGGCTGCGGAAAGCAGTATCGAAAATAATTGATAAATGCGAACGTTGCTAATCGCTTAATTAATCGTAAATATTGCCTCTAAAGTTAATCTCATAAATAATATTATCCTATGTCTGCCAACCCGATTCTTTTCCCGGAGCGATCGACTCGATGACAAACTGAAAAAAAGCCAGCAGAACAAAAGTCAAATTATCGGGGCGCTTAAGTGCGCCCCAGTTTTGGCTAATAACCGCGCCAAACGCCAACCAAAACCCCTTGCACTTGTACTTGTTCGGTATTGGCTGTAATTGGTTGATATTTTTGATTAGAGGGTTGGAGAGTGATGATTTCTCCTTCTTGGTAGAAACGTTTTAAAGTAGTGCCGTGGCCTTCGACTCTAGCGGCGACGATTTCCCCATTGGAGACCGCTTCATTACCCGTCAGAGAACGCATAATCACCAGATCCCCATCGGCAATATGATCCTCGATCATACTGTCTCCGGAAACCCGCAGAGCATAACAGTCTTGACTGCGTTGCAACAGGTTAGAAAGATCGAGTTTTTCTTCCACATCGGTGAAGGGTTCCACTAAACCACCAGCAGCGATCGCACCTAGAACCGGTAAACCTTGCACTGGTTGTTTGAGAATCCGCAGGGTGCGTGCTTTTCCTTCTGTCCAATCAATATAGCCTTTGGCGCGTAAACGTTCTAAACGGCTTTGAATCGGTGCGGGAGAGCGTAAATTCATCGCTCGCATCATTTGCCGGATGGAAGGGGCGTGTTGAGTAGTGCGAATGTACTCAATTAGCCAGTCGTACAACTCCTGTTGCGCTTGAGTAAGGGATTCGAGGTTAGTCATGATCTATTTTCCTATGCTTGGGTTAAGATAATTTGTACTTTAGTTCATTTGTGTTTAACCTAGTACATCTTAACTTCATCGGCTGACTAAATCAACTGG
Source organism: Microcystis sp. LE18-22.4A (assembly GCF_027531105.1). Classification (NCBI taxonomy): domain Bacteria; kingdom Bacillati; phylum Cyanobacteriota; class Cyanophyceae; order Chroococcales; family Microcystaceae; genus Microcystis; species Microcystis sp. LE18-22.4A. The sequence continues at coordinate 7,537 of NZ_JAPZRB010000422.1, read as the reverse complement.
TTATTAGAACTCTTGCGAAAATCAAAAATTGTCGTGCTTGGTTAGGAGACTCCGAGACAGGAGACTCCGAGACAGGAGATTATTTCTATTTATTCTTCCGACACCCCACACCCTACACCCTACACCCCACACCCTGCCACCACCGAAAAACTTTTTGCCGCAAACCCTAATTAATAATTCATAATTCCTTCTCCCTGCTCATAGACAGTCTTAACGAGTAATTTAGATAGTCAACAGCTTATCTTCTGACCTAGCACTTTTTTTTAAAAAGTATCATTAATTTTTATCTCAATTCTCAATATTAATTAACCCCAGGGTCGGTTGCTGGCAAACTCAGCAGCGTATTAAGAAAAAATAACGAATTGCTAGAAAGCCAAGAATCTGGATAATGATCGAGGTGGAGACAGAAAAATCGCTCTACTTAAGCCTGTCTGCCGTAAGCGTCCAATAGTAGATAGGGAGTCAAAAGCGACGCTCAAAGAAAATCCTTCGGTTGTCAGGGAAACGAGAGGATATTTAGTGCGAAATTGAGCCGTAAAAAAACTTAAAATCCCGACAAATATCGTAAAAACTAAGGGGAACACATGACCAAAAAAACCTATGCAACCATAGACGGTAACGAAGCTGTTGCACGCGTTGCCTATCGTCTCAGTGAAGTAATCGCTATTTATCCTATCACTCCCTCCTCGCCTATGGGTGAATGGTCCGATAGTTGGGCGGCCGAACGCAGAGCTAATCTCTGGGGAACCATCCCTTCCGTAATCGAAATGCAGAGCGAAGGTGGGGCAGCGGGAACCCTGCACGGAGCGCTACAAACAGGCTCTTTAACTACCACTTTCACTTCCTCGCAGGGATTATTATTAATGCTCCCCAACTTCTACAAAATTGCGGGGGAATTAACCTCTTCAGTGGTTCATGTGGCGGCCCGTGCTTTAGCAGCCCAAGGATTGTCAATTTTTGGGGATCATAGTGATGTCATGTCTGCCAGAAGTACGGGTTGGGCTATGTTAGCGGCTAATTCCGTTCAAGAAGCTCAAGATCTGGCGGCTATTGCCACGGCTACCACCCTAGAAACCAGGATTCCTTTTCTGCACTTTTTTGATGGTTTTCGTACCAGTCATGAGGTGCAAAAAGTCGAATTAATTAGCGATGAAACTCTCAAAGAACTGATCGATGAAGACCTAATTATTGCCCATCGTCAAAGGGCTTTAACTCCCGATCGACCGGTGTTACGAGGCACGGCACAAAATCCCGATGTTTATTTCCAGGCAAGGGAAAGCGTCAATCCTTTCTATTATGCTTGTCCCGATATCACTCAAAAAATTATGGATCGTTTTGCCCAATTAACAGGACGGCAATACCATCTCTATGAATACCACGGTGCGCCCGATGCCGAAAGAGTGATTATGTTAATGGGATCGGGAGGGGAAACCGTCCATGAAACCGTCGATTATCTCAATCAAAATGGGGCTAAAGTTGGGGTTTTAAAAGTTCGTCTCTATCGTCCCTTTGCCGCCGAAAAATTACTGGCAGCTCTGCCCACCACGGTGAAAAAAATAGCCGTTTTAGATCGCTGTAAAGAACCCGGTGCTGGGGGCGATCCGCTATATTTAGACGTGGTAAATGCCTTTATGGAAAACTACGAAGGCAAGCTGCCGAAAATTGTGGGAGGACGCTACGGTTTATCTTCCAAAGAATTTACTCCAGCCATGATTGCTGGCATATTTGATAACTTAAGTCTCGACAAACCGAAAAATCACTTCACTATTGGTATCGTTGACGATCTTACCTTTTCCAGTCTGGAATATGACCGCAGTTTTTCCACCGAACCAGACAAAGTAGTGCGGGCAGTTTTCTACGGTTTAGGTTCCGATGGTACGGTGGGAGCTAACAAAAATTCAATTAAAATTATCGGTGAAGATACTGATAATTATGCCCAGGGTTATTTCGTCTATGATTCCAAAAAATCTGGCTCCGTCACCGTTTCTCACCTACGCTTTGGTCCGGAGCCGATTCGCTCTACCTATTTAATCACCGATGCTAACTTTATCGCCTGTCATCAGTGGGAATTTGTCGAACAATTTGATCTGCTAGAAACCGCTAAATCGAACTCAATTTTTCTCCTCAATAGTCCCTATCCACCAGAGGAGGTATTTAGTCACCTACCCCGCCATCTCCAGCAAACTATCATCGACAAAAATCTGCAATTTTATACAATTAATGCCACTCAAGTGGCCAAAGAAGCGGGGATGGGCAGCCGGATTAATACCGTGATGCAGGTGTGTTTCTTTGCCCTAGCGGGGGTTTTGTCTCGGGAAGATGCGATCGCACAAATTAAAAAAGCCATCCGCAAGACCTACGGCAAGAAAGGCGAAGAAATCGTGCAGATGAACATCAAAGCTGTGGATTCTGCCCTAGAACACCTCTATCAAGTCCCAATTCCCGCCACTGTCACCCCTGAAGCTTTTGAATTAAGACCACCAATTCCCGACACTGCACCCGCTTTCGTCCGAGAAGTCCTCGGCAAAATTATCGCCCGTCACGGGGATGAATTGCCCGTTAGCTCCCTTCCCAACGATGGTACTTACCCCACCGCCACTAGCCAATGGGAAAAACGCAATATTGCCCAAGAAATCCCCGTTTGGGATGCGGATGTCTGTGTTCAGTGCGGTAAATGCGTTCTCGTTTGTCCCCACGCCGTTATTCGCTCGAAAGTTTATGATGAGGCCGAATTAGCCACGGCCCCAGAAACCTTTAAAGTCGCGAATGCCAAGGATCACGACTGGAAAGGGCTAAAATTCACCATCCAAGTGGCCGCCGAAGATTGTACCGGTTGCGGTCTTTGCGTTGATGTTTGCCCCGCTAAAAACAAATCGCAACCGCGTCTAAGAGCGATTAATATGGCTCCCCAATTGCCCCTGCGAGAACAGGAACGAGTTAACTGGGATTTCTTCCTTAATTTGCCTAATCCAGACCGATTAAGCCTAAATCTCAACAAAATTAACCATCAGCAAATGCAGGAACCTCTCTTTGAGTTTTCCGGCGCTTGTGCCGGTTGTGGTGAGACTCCCTACGTTAAATTAGTCAGTCAGCTATTTGGCGATCGCATGATAGTGGCTAATGCCACCGGTTGTTCATCTATCTACGGAGGTAATTTACCGACAACGCCCTGGGCAGTTAACGCCGAAGGTCGCGGGCCGGCCTGGTCGAATTCCCTCTTTGAAGATAATGCCGAATTTGGCTTAGGATTCCGAGTTTCCATCGATAAACAGGCAGAATTTGCCGCAGAACTCTTAGGAACCCTCGCTAGTGAAATCGGAGAAAGTCTAGCGGCAGATATTCTCAATTGTCACCAAGTGGATGAAGCGGAAATTTACGAACAACGGCAACGGGTAGAGGCCTTAAAATCCCGTTTAGGGCAATTAACCCCGACCACGCAGGTGAAAATGTTGTTATCCGTGGCCGATTATCTGGTCAAGAAAAGCGTCTGGATTGTCGGGGGTGACGGTTGGGCCTACGACATCGGTTACGGTGGCTTAGATCACGTTTTAGCCAGTGGTCGCAATGTGAATATTTTGGTCATGGATACGGAAGTTTACTCGAATACGGGCGGCCAAGCCTCGAAAGCTACTCCTCGCGCCGCCGTAGCTAAATTTGCTTCTGGTGGCAAACCAGGACCGAAAAAAGACCTCGGTTTAATGGCCATGACCTACGGTAACGTCTATGTGGCCAGCGTGGCTATGGGGGCAAAAAACGAGCAAACGATCAAAGCTTTCCTGGAAGCGGAAGCTTACAACGGGCCATCGTTAATTATCGCCTATTCTCACTGTATTGCTCACGGGATCAACATGACCACCGCCATGAACCATCAAAAAGAAGTGGTGGAAAGCGGTCGCTGGTTAATGTACCGTTATCATCCCGATTTAGCTAAAGAAGGCAAAAATCCCCTGCAATTGGACAGCCGTGCGCCTAAGCTTACCGTAGCGCAAACTCTCTACTCGGAGAATCGCTTTAAGATGTTGGCCACCAGTAAGCCGGAGGAAGCTAAACGTCTGCTCAAAGAAGCACAAGCAGATGTGGATACGCGCTGGCAAATGTATCAGTATTTAGCAGCAAAAGGTACAGGGAGCAAGGAATAGTTATGAATCTACACACTACCTACATGGGTTTGCAATTGCGATCGCCGCTAGTCATCGGTGCGGCCGCACCCTTGAGCGAGGATATCGACAATATCAAGAGAATGGAAGACTTTGGGGCTGCTGCCGTGGTTTTACACTCCTTTTTCGAGGAGCAGATTAAACACGAAAGACTGGCTCTACACCATCATTTTACCCACGGAGCCGAGAGTTTTGCGGAAGCTTTGACTTATTTTCCCGAACCGGAGGTTTTTCACGTTGGTTCCGACGAATATCTCAACCATATTCGCAAAGCCAAAGAAATGGTCGATATTCCCATTATTGCCAGTCTCAACGGTGAGACCTCTGGGGGATGGTTGGAGTATGCCATTCAAATTCAACAAGCGGGCGCTGATGCTTTGGAGTTGAATGTTTATTATGTTCCCAACGACCTAGAATTAACCGGAAATCACGTCGAACAAAACTATGTTGATATCCTCAAAATTGTCAAATCGGAGGTATCGATTCCCGTCTCGATGAAGTTAAGTCCCTACTTTAGCAATACGGCCAATATGGCTAAACAATTAGCGGAAGCGGGGGCCGATGGGTTGGTATTATTTAACCGTTTCTATCAGCCGGATATCGACTTAGACACCTTAGATGTTCACCCTAATATTATCCTCAGTAATCCCCAAGCAATGCGTTTACCCCTGCGCTGGATTGCCATGCTTTACGGTCGTGTACCGACGGATTTTGCCGCTACCAGTGGTATTCATAACGCCATCGACGTGATCAAAATGATGATGGTGGGGGCAAAAGCGACCATGTTAGTTAGTGTTTTATTACGCCACGGTTTGGAGGAAATTACCAAGATCGAACAGGGTTTATTGCATTGGTTGGAAGAAAATGAGTACGAATCGATCGAGCAGTTAATTGGCAGTATGAGTCAAATGAATTGCCCGGATCCCACTGCTTTTGAACGGGTACAGTACATGAAAGCTCTGCAAAGTTACGAACCTGTTTGGAAACGTTTTCAAACCACCAGCAAATAAAAGTGGGAAGTGGGGAGCTTTTTTCAGTGTTGCCAAAGGCACGGCGTAGCCGTCCAGTAAACAGTAATCAGTAATCAGTGACCTGAAAACTTAAGTAGGTAGGCGTTAAAAATTATCAGACACCCCCCTTATCAAGGGGGGCAGGGGGCATCAGACACCCCCCTTATCAAGGGGGGATTAAGGGGGGATCGAACCTAAAATCCATTTTTAATTTAATTATAACCAGCTACTTAACTGAAAACTGAAAACTTACATCTGATCACTAATAACTGATAACTGACAAAAAAATCCAGGAGGATATAACTATGAACGAGAATCAAAAGAAAAAAATCGGCATTCTGACCAGTGGTGGCGATTGCCCGGGGTTAAATGCGGTAATTCGTGCCGTGGTGAAATCATCAAAACTAAAGGGTTGGGATGTGTACGGCATTCCCTACGGGACCGACGGTTTTATGCAGATTGCCGAGGGAAAATATCACCCCGAAGATTTGATCCTGACTCAGCATGGCTATAACCTACCCGGGGTCTTGAAAGGATTAGACGTTTTGCAGTTTCTTAGTGGTAGTGTTTTGGGTTCTTTGAGCAAAGGACATCCCGAAAACCCAGAAATTGCCACGAAAATCCTGCAAGGATACGAAATGCTGGGATTAGATGCCCTGATCGTCGTTGGAGGCGATGGGAGCATCGATATCATCTACGATCTCGCCCAGAAAGGCAACTGGAATATTATCGCGGTTCCCAAAACCATCGATAATGACGTTCCCTATACGGAATGGGCAGTCGGTTTTACCACTGCCGTCGATATCGTCACCCAAGCTTTGTATGATCTCACCTTTACCGCCGCTAGTCACGAAAGGGTGATGATTGTGCAGGTGATGGGTAGAGATGCCGGTCATCTAGCCCTTCATGCCGGAATTGCTGGGGGTGCCGATGCGATTTTTATTCCCGAATTAACCCCGGCTCTCACTCCCGAAATTATCGACGGTTGTTGTCGTCATTTGGCAGAATTACGCGCTCAAGGTCGTAAATTCGCTCTTATTGTGATTTCTGAGGGGGTTAAAAACGAAGATAACCAAAAAGAGAAGTATATTGCCGATTATTTAGAAAAATTAATATTTGACAAAACTCGCTCTTTGTGCGTTACCGATCCCGTCTTCTGTTATCTCAATTCCATGGATGTGCGGGCCATGTCTTTGGGACACCTGCAAAGAAGTCGTCCTCCTTTGGCCATGGATCGACTGTTAGCCACGGCTTTCGGCATTAAGGCCGTAGAATTAATCGAACAGGGAAAACTCGATCGCGTGGTGATTTGGCGCGGGGGACAAGTGCGTAGTTTGCCCCTGAAACCAGTGATCAAAATTATCAAACAATGTCATCAAGAGCATCGCTGTGCCTATCCCGTGGATCCTGAGGGTTTTATCGTGAAAACAGCCCGTTCTTTGGGAATTTACCTAGGGGAAAATCCCACGACTGAGACAGCAGTAGTTCCGCAAGCTGTGGAGGCGTTGGTTTAGTTATAATAAAGCGAGAAGGGTTGCTAATACTTTCTCGCTTTTTTAATTGGTTAAGATATTTAATTCTGCTAATTTTACTTGCAATAATTTACTGTATTTTATGGCTTTTCTCAGTAATCTGTCATCGGTGGTTAACAATACGTCTATTCTAGCATATTCGGCGGAAGCGATATGAAAAGAATCATAAAGATCAAATCCTAAATATATAACCAATACTGTTTAACTGTTGTCCCATTCTTCATCACTAATACCCGCTTGTTTGAGAATTTCCTTAACTAAATCTGTAGAGATTTCTTGATTTCCATGAGGGTTAGGGATGCGAATTTTATGTTGACCCTTTTTCATAAATTGATGTTTACTACCAGAAAAAGGCCCTGTGTAACCTAAAGCTTTCAATTTTCTGATTAATTTTCTTCGAGAAATTGCTGATGGCATAACTAAACTTCTGCAACTGTTGTAACTTTAATTTCTAATCCATCTATGATAGGTAAAGGGTCGCCATCTTGTAATTTTAAAATGATCCATTCTTCTAGAACTTCTAGTAAGTCTTGACGGCATTCTTCAACGGTCAATCCATTTCCCCAAACGCCTTGAAAGCCTTCTATTTCAGCAAACCAAGTACCGTCATTTAGCCTTTTGTATTGTGCTTTTTGTAAAGCTTTTTCACAATAATTGAGTAAGATCATTTTCTTCTCTAAATCTCCATAATATGTAACTAGGGTTTGCTGAAAAAGCTTTTCGGTGGTGGCAGGGTGTGGGGTGTGGGGTGTGGGGTGTGGGGTTTTACCAGTTTTGAGGTGGTCAACTACCTAATTTTCAGGGAAAAAGTACCTGAATTTTCCCCCGATCCCCGCAA
>NZ_JAPZRB010000063.1:0-9171 GCF_027531105.1 Microcystis sp. LE18-22.4A | reverse complement strand
GCATTGAAATTGATCAGGGGATAGATGTCTATGCCTATCGGCGCGGTTTGTTTGTGATTAAGCAGTCGGGGGAAACGGTTAAAATTATCAATGATGCTCAGTTTCAACCTTTGGGTTTTGCTGAAGGTGTTTAATCTCTTTTTTAAGAAGGCGTCATTTTGCGATCGCCCTTTTAATTAATAATGAATAGTTGATAATTATCCATTGTCAGGAGTCATTTTAGAAACCATTATGGAAATAAAAAATATTAAACAAAAAGCCAGAAATTTAATCGATAAATTGCCAGAAATTCTACAGGGGATGATACACAGGTAAATTAAATGTAATTGATTATGTTTAATTAGTAGTAATAGAATTGGTGCGTTACGGCGGATTGTTAGTTTTATTTTATTATCCAAATTAGTAGCCGCAAACACGCACCCTACACTCTACAGCAGCTTAACAGGAGTCGCACTCATGGTTCTGGTATTTGTAAATCTCGACAAATTTTCCGCGTCAAGAATTCATTGATTTCACGATGGCGCGGAATGGCTGAAGATTTCTGATTGACACGATTTACATAAATCGTATGATTGCCGCCTTCTCTTAAGAATTCACAGCCATAAGCTTCTAAATGACGAATTAAGTTTATACGTTTCATGCAGCCCAGAAAGTAACAGACTCTCGAATCACTTCTTGTCCTTGCAGTTGCTCTTCAGCTAATATACGATTAGCTTCTAAGACTAGCTCAATTGCTTCCTCTAAATTGCTTCTAGTTTCTTCTAGAGTCTCTCCTTGAGTATTAGCTCCTGGCAATTCTTCGACGAAACCAATATAGCCTTCGGGAACTTTCTGAAATATTTTTGTTAGTTTTAGTTGCATGATTTACCTCAGAATTTTAAATTATATAACCCACCATCATTAAAGTTAGCGGTGCGTTACGCTATCGAAGGGCGCACCCTACAATCGTCGGCTATTATCAAATAATTATAAATGATTTTGCCCGTTTATCGGATGGGGTGTTGGGTAACAGTCGTCAACCCAACCTACCTTCCGCGCTTTCTAGCTGTCGGTTCTAAGAGTTAGATTACCAAGTACAAGCTGAGCTAAGTCATCAGCTTTCTTTGATTGTTCTGCCGCCAATGTCCTTAGCGTAAACTCTTGTTCGACAGCATCTCCAATTTGTGTTTGAATCTCTTCTGGGGGAACAATTATTTGTAATTCTAGTAATCTAGACGGGCTAATTCTCTGTCGCCCCGTTGCACCAGTAACGTTTGCTGTCGCTTGTCGGGTAAAATGATCAGAACGTAAAGCCCGAAAAAGGTAATAAAGATTAATCTCGGCTTGTGATTTTTTTCGCAAAACAATAAATTCAGTTGAAGCTACTGCGTTAGTTACATCTTGAGTTACTAGCGCAATCTTTTTGTTGGCCAAGCTGGGCATGATCTTGGCGAAGAGAATGTCATTCTTTTGAAAGCGATGTTTTGTACTTCCAATCTCATTTCCTTGATTAAGTTTAAGAGTTAATATATAGCCATAAATATCATCTACTTCTCGTAAATCTATATATTCAAATATTTGACCAGCATATCTACTAGAGCGTGGATTAACGCTTCTTGATACAACATCTACAAAGTTTCCTAAAGGCTGCTGTTCAAACTCACCTATTTGCTCATGCAAATATTGTGTATAAGCTGCACCAGCATCAACTGTATCGATACTACGGGCTGATTCTTCAGTGATTGTTAATATTAAAGGGTCTGGTTTAATTAACTCGATAGTCATTGCAATTCTAGTTTTACTCTATGATAGGCTTCCGCGATAACAGGTAAATCATTGAGATCAGTTTCTCTATAATATTTTGAGGTAATGTCATAGCCAACGTGTTCTGCTTGTGCTAAAAAACGCTTTTTATTGTCTCCAGTAGTCTTCTTGAGATACAAAACACAGGTTCTAGCATTAGACCCCCCAAACGGCTTAAATGATCCGACAGGTAAGCTTATACAACCATGAATATGTGTACGAGATTTCACAAAGTTGCGAACTTCAGTCTCGGAAACTCCGCTGGCAACACCATGGGGCAAAATAACTAGCAAACGTCCAGTTTCAGGCTTTAATAGTCGAATTGCTCTCTCAAGAACCAAATAGTCTGAACCTTGAGCAGCTTTACCTCGTCCTAGATAATACCGGTTTAAAGTAGCAGAATCTTCATAGGGTATATTGAACGGGGGATTAATGAGAATTACATCAAACATTGCTGCGTTATTTTGCTCAATATTTAAAAAATCAGTTCTGCGTCCATCTGTATTCCCAAAAACATCTTCTCTAATTGAATCTCCTGTATAAATATGTTCATAGCCATCACCATGTAAAATCATATTTATTCGACATAAAGTGGCTAACCGAGGATTTATCTCAATTCCCCATAGATTATTCGTGACAAGATTACTAACTAAATGATCTTTTTCATCTTGGCTAGAATCAAGAAATCGAATTTTTTTGCGGACATTAATAAACGCTCTAATAAGAAAGCCACCACTTCCGCATGATAAATCAAGGACTTTTTCTCCAATTTTTATATCAGCTATCTCAACCATGAACTCAACTAATTGTCTTGGGGTTAAATACTGTCCTAAGTCCCCTCGGAGTGTTCCAGTAAGAAAGGCCTCATAAACAGAACCAACTACATCTCCTCCTGCTCCAGCCAAGCCAAGTGGTGTCTTAAAACCATAAAGACCAAAAGGCTCTAATTCACGAACAATTTTTTCAACAGTTTCGTTGCTTCTAATTTGAATTTGAGTTCCCGTAGGGAATACATTAAAAGTCTGTTTTGCGTCAGTAAACATTTGCTGTAAAGCAGCTAGAGGTCCACTGCCAAGAAGCCAGGAAGATGTAAAGCGATTGGGTGCAAGGCCTTCAGCATCTCTTTTCTCTTCGTTAAACTTACAAGTGAGAATTTTAGTTAGCTCATCAAATGCAGACTCGGCAATGAGTCCTTCTTTAGCTAACTCTTTTCGACATTCCCTAAATGCTATTTCTAAGTCACCTTTATTTTCAATAGTTACTAAAAGTCGCTCAGCAGCTTGTCGCTTTTCCAATTGAACTACATTGCTAGAGACAGTAAGTATTGTGCTTTCAAGCTCTTGCGGTTCAGGAACGGATTCTAATCCGCCAATATCGTCTCTATCCAAATAATAAATCTCCCAATCACGTCCATTAGTCAGAACTGCAATTGGTGTAGATGGTTCAAGAAGTTGAGCATAGGAAAGCGCTTGGTTAACATCCTCCTCGCTCAATCGATGCTGAATACGCTTGGTTTCAACCACAAGAGCCGGACGTTCCCCAATATAAACAACGATATCAGCTTGCTTTCTAAATCTATGTCCTGAAGTTCCAGTGATTGAGACTTTTCGACGTATCTGGTTCCTGTCGTAACCAAGCCTCATTATGAAAGGAATAACAACATTCTCAGCACAGTCGTCCTCAGAGTTCAACGGTGGTGCTTTGCGAAAAATGTCATCTAAGATAGCCTGTTTATTCAACGGCATAATAATCTATACACCTATGGGTTACACGACAACTAAGCCTACTGCAAACCAGAGCAGTAGGTAAATAGCTTAAACCGTTGCGTTGCTGTTACAGGCAATACTACTATTAACCAGCTTAGTTGGGGAAAAAATCTCAATTACTATCAATGGTTGACCTAAGAAAATATTTCAGTCTCTCCGTCGGGAAATAACCTATTAGAGACTGAAAAATCTTAGTCATTCCATTCCCCTTTGGGTGGTACGGGAGGATTGCGTCGAAGATGGCGGGTTAAGTCCTCATCCGGTTGTTTCTCTCCTCTTAGCCACTGTTTAATCGCTGTTTCGATAATGCGACTAGGATCGTTAGTCAGGTGTTTAATCTGTTCTAAAACTTCCGAGTCAAGGTGAATAGCGATTTCAACTTTCTCCGCCGTGCGCTGAGTCGGTGTAGCATTTTCGTTCATAAGCTCTATCAATTATTGCTATCTATCATTCTACCCGTCAGTCGAGGATTCTTATCCAAGAGTTTATCTAGGAGCTGCTGAAAAAAGTTTTTCGTGGTGGCAGGGTGTAGGGTGTAGGGTGTAGGGTGTAGGGTGTAGGGTTTTACCGATTTTGAAGTAGTCAGTTACCTAATTTTCAGGGAAAAAGTCCAGGAATTTTGCCCCCGATCACTCCATAGGCACTTTTTGAGGGAAAAAAGTCTAAAAGCCTTATCCAACAAGGTTTTTATATTTATTCAGCCAGCCCTATCTATAGTAATCCGATTTGGACAAATCTTACATCTTTACCCTAGCCATTGCCCTTTCCCTGATTTTGTCACCATAATCAAGCCTACCATAGTTTCCTGTGGATGCCGAGAGGGGAAGCCAAGGCCAAAACCCTGACTATACTTGCAGTTTAGCTTTTTTTACCTTTTACTTTTCGCTTTTGCTCCAGCCTTAGAGACTTTACCTCTACAATGAATTAAGGAATCTAAAATTTTATAAACCCCTGACTTTTGCCAACAGTGAACCACGATGACTGACGTTCCCGTTTCTCGCATTCGCAATTTTTCCATCATCGCTCATATCGATCATGGTAAATCAACTCTCGCCGATCGCCTCCTGCAAATTACAGGAACCGTAGCCCAACGGGAGATGAAAGAACAATTTCTCGATAATATGGACTTGGAACGGGAACGAGGTATCACCATCAAGTTACAGGCGGCACGGATGGATTATACCGCTAAGGATGGTCAAAAATACGTTCTTAATCTGATTGATACCCCCGGCCATGTGGATTTTTCCTACGAGGTTTCTCGGTCTCTAGCGGCGTGCGAGGGAGCTTTATTAGTTGTGGATGCGTCCCAAGGCGTGGAGGCGCAAACTTTAGCCAATGTTTACCTAGCACTGGAAAATAACCTCGAAATTATCCCAGTTTTAAATAAAATTGACCTACCCAGTGCCGAACCGGAACGAGTCGCGGCGGAAATCGAGGAAGTGGTGGGTTTAGACTGTAGTGAGGCGATTCGTGCCTCGGCTAAGGCTGGGATCGGTATTAATGATATTCTAGAGTCGATCGTCCAATTAGTTCCCCCTCCCCAAGATACCCTCGAAGAACCCTTCCGAGCTTTAATTTTTGATAGTTATTACGACGCTTATCGAGGGGTAATTGTCTATTTCCGCGTCATGGATGGTCGGGTGAAAAAGGGCGATAAAATTCGTTTTATGGCTTCTGGTAAAGAATTTGTGATCGATGAATTGGGAATTTTATCACCGCAACAGGTACAAGTAAATGAACTTCACGCGGGAGAAGTGGGTTATCTGGCAGCCGCGATTAAAACTGTCGCCGATGCCCGGGTGGGTGATACGATTACTCTAACCACTAAACCGGCAAAAGAGCCTTTACCCGGTTATACAGAAGCAAAACCGATGGTTTTCTGCGGATTATTCCCCACCGATGCTGATCAGTATGCCGATCTCAAAGATGCCCTGGAAAAGTTAAAATTAAACGATGCAGCTCTATCCTATGAACCGGAAACTTCTAGCGCCATGGGTTTTGGTTTCCGTTGCGGTTTCTTGGGACTGCTACACATGGAAATCGTCCAGGAAAGACTAGAAAGGGAATATAATTTAGATTTAATTACCACTGCTCCCTCGGTAGTTTATCAGGTCACTACCACCGATGGGGAAATTGTCGAAGTGGATAATCCCAGTTTGTTACCTTCCCCACAAAAACGGGAAAAAATTGAGGAACCTTATATCCAAGTGGAAATGATTACTCCGGAAACCTATGTAGGTGCTTTGATGGAATTATGTCAAAGTCGTCGGGGAGTTTTCAAGGATATGCGTTATTTTACTAAAACTCGCACCGCTTTGATTTATGAGTTACCTTTAGCGGAAGTGGTGACAGACTTTTTTGATCAATTAAAGTCTCGATCGCGCGGTTATGCTAGTATGGAATATCAATTAATTGGCTATCGGGAAAATGAGCTAGTTAAATTAGATATTATGGTCAATGGTGATCCCGTTGATGCTTTAGCGATGATCGTTCACCGGGATAAAGCTTATTATGTTGGTCGTGCGTTAACCGAAAAGTTAAAAGAATTGATTCCCCGGCATCAATTTAAGGTTCCCATTCAAGCAGCTATTGGTTCTAAAATTATCGCTAGTGAACATATTCCTGCTTTAAGAAAGGATGTCTTAGCTAAGTGTTATGGTGGTGATATTAGCCGCAAGAAAAAGCTGTTAGACAAACAAGCAAAAGGGAAAAAACGGATGAAAGCGATCGGAACTGTTGATGTCCCCCAGGAAGCATTTATGGCAGTCCTAAAACTCGATCCTCAGTAAAATCTTGGGGTGAGAATTAACTCACCCTTTTTAGTTTTAGCAGAGGGAAAGAAATTTTTATGAAACTTTTGAGGTTATCCTATCAAGATTTAGCCTCTGGATTAAGTATAGATTCTTGCGATTTTTTTCCAGATTTGAATTTATTAGTTGGTATCTCAGGTGCAGGAAAAACCTCGATTTTAAAGGCTATTAGTAATTTAAAAAGAATCGCTAACGGTGAGTCTATAAATGGAGTAAAATGGGATGTAGAACTTTTAACCAATGATCATTTTCGTTATCATTGGTCTGGTGCATCTACTTCTGATCAAACCCTAGTCACTGAATATATTTATAGAGAGAATAGGGAAATAATTAAAAGAGAAAACGCTCAAACTTGGTTTAATGCTTAAAAAATCTGTAAATTATCAACTCTTTATAGAGTTGCAGAACTGTTAATTCTTAAACCTGATCTTTACCCATTCGAGCATAATTTAATCAAATTGACACATATTTTAGTGAATATATTGTACAATTTTATCACAAGTATAATAGTAACTCCAGAAAAACAATCCTAAAAGTGCCTTTAGTCTCTTCAGTTAGCAGTTACCAGATAGAAGTTAAAAATTGGCAATTTACTTGATGTTATGGCTTCCTTACGCGATATTCTCAGTTACTATCGCAATTATCAAAAAGCCGCCTTTTTGAGCATTGCTGCATCCAGCGTCTTTGAAATTATCGATCTGATGGTTCCCTACGCTGTCGGACAGATTCTTAATGTTCTTTCTCATCAGCCTTTAGATGGATTCGTGCAATCTTTGGTCGATCGCACCATGGTTTTAACTCCCTTTGCCTCAGAAAAGTGGGTTAGTTTGGCAGTATTATTAGGCTTAATTTTCCTAACCACGGTAATTAAAGCACCAATTCAGCCTTGGCTGGGTGTATGGTTTCACTGGGAAATATCCTTAAGAGCGCGACGAGATCATCTCAACAAAATTATTGCCAAAATTCTCACCTTACCCCTATCTTTTTACGATGAAAATAATCCAGGACGCATCGCTAACCGGATCGCCAAAGGGATAGAAAATCATACTTGGACTTATCCCGAAGTGGCGGGAATGATGATCCCAAAATTGTTTAGAGTTTTCGGTATTTTTCTTGTTATTTGGGTAATTCAATGGCAGATCGCCCTCGCTTTTGTTGTTTCTTTTGTATTAATTGTAGCTTTTATTTTGAGAGATTTAAAAGATTTAATGCAAAAAGAAAGAATTCTTGATCAGCACATCGAAAATACCCAAAGTCGCAATTCTGAGATTATTACTAATATCAAAACCGTCAAAGCTTTTGCCACAGAAGGACAGGAATTATATCGTCAGAAACAGCGTTTAGAGAGAGAATTTACCTACGTTGTCTATCGCATTCATAAGGGTTATGTGGACTTAATTACTTGGGAAAAAACCCTCGTCCAAGCTAGTTTATTTGGAGTATTTTTCTTTACTCTCCTAGCCACCGTCCAACAGAAAATCTCGATCGGGCATTTTATCACCACCTATACCCTCGCTAGTATGGCCTATGCGGAATTAGATCCCCTATCCCAAATGGCAGAAACTTTCGCTCGTCGCTATGCTTCTATGGCACGTTTACAGGAATTTATCAACTTGCCTAGTGGCACTGATGCTGGTAGTCTTTTAGCCGATCATGCCCAACACAATCCCTATCATTTTACGGGGAAAGTAGAATTAAGTAATCTTAGCTTTGGCTATAGTCCTGAAAGAAGGATTATAAAGGATATTAATCTTCTGATTGAACCCTATCAAACCGTGGCATTAGTGGGAAAATCTGGTTCAGGAAAATCCACTTTAGTTAAGTTACTTTTCCGCTATTTTGAACCGAGTCAAGGGCAAATTCTGATAGATGGCGAGGATATTAGTCGCTTAGATGTGACTTGGTATCGGCGACGGTTAGCGATTGTCCATCAAGAAGTAGATGTGTTTAATGGTACGGTGTTAGAAAATCTCACCTACGGTAATCCTAATATTAGCTTTGATAAGGTAGAAGAAGCCTGTAAAATTGCCCGTGTCGATGAATTTATTCAGGAATTACCTAATGGTTATTCCACTATTGTAGGGGAAAGGGGCGTGCGTCTTTCGGGGGGACAAAGACAGCGTTTAGGAATTGCTAGGGCGTTAATTGTTGATCCAGATGTGTTAGTTTTTGATGAAGCCACTTCTAGCTTAGATTATGAGTCAGAAAGAGCCATTCAACTAGCCATGAAATCCATCTTAGGCACTCGCACCACGATTATTATCGCCCACCGTCTCAGTACTGTTCGAGAAGCTGATCAAATTGTCGTTTTGGATAATGGTCGCATTGTCGAGATCGGTAGCCATGACCAATTATTAAATCAGCAGGGAATCTATCAACGTCTCCACTCTTTACAAGAAAGCGGTGAACTGGTTTAGTTTTAAGATAGTCCCCGATAGCAGACTGAGAAAATATATCTAATGGAAGTTGATACTATGTCTAACGAAACCGTTACCTATTCCCTAGAAGCTGTTTTGACTAGGATTGAGGGGAAAATTGACAATCTCCAAAAAGATGTTAACCAAAAATTTGAAAGTCTCCAAAAAGATGTTGACCAAAAATTTGACACTTTCCAAAAAGATGTTAACCAAAAATTTGACAAAATCGACGAACGGTTAAATAAGCTAGAGGTAGGACAGGCAAAGTTAACCGAAAAGGTTGAGGGAATCGATAATCGCCTAAAATCAGTGGAAGGAACCCAAAAAAATCAGGTCTGGACATTAATTATTCTTTTGGCAAGTGCGATCGCTACAGCCGGTTGGAAAGTATTTTTT
>NZ_JAPZRB010000237.1:0-5148 GCF_027531105.1 Microcystis sp. LE18-22.4A | reverse complement strand
TACTTTGTGCTTTTTGTCAAAAAAACTTTTTTTTTGCAATAAAACTACACAAAAAAAAGATCATCGTTGTGGGTGAAATTGACTGATTTACCCGTCTTAATTAGGATCACCTTCTAGGTGTGGCAAGGGTTTCAACCATTGATGCCCAAAAAAGCACAGAATAACCCATTATGAAATTCAGTAAAATCGCTGTAACCATGATAACATCGTTGTTAAATAAAAATCTTTCTCAATTAATTCTTAAGAATTTATAAATATT
This sequence comes from Microcystis sp. LE18-22.4A, assembly GCF_027531105.1. Lineage (NCBI taxonomy): Bacteria > Bacillati > Cyanobacteriota > Cyanophyceae > Chroococcales > Microcystaceae > Microcystis > Microcystis sp. LE18-22.4A. The sequence continues at coordinate 4,889 of NZ_JAPZRB010000237.1, read as the reverse complement.
GCGGAATGTTAATTTAAATATTCTCAAGTTTTTGCAGTCAATAAATAATTTTTGCTTATCTTTGTCGGAAAATAGAACTCCTGCAAAAATCCAACATCTACCATTGGGTTAGGAGTCTCCGAGTCAGGAGTCAGGAGATTATTTATTTATTCTCCCCACACCCCACACCCCACACCCTACACCCCACACCCCACACCCCACACCCCACACCCCACACCCCACTCCCCACTTCCCCACTTCCCTATCTACCCCACTTCCCCACTTCCCCACTTCCCCACTTCCCCACACCCCACACCCCACACCCCACTCCCCACACCCCACTCCCCACACCCCACTCCCCACTTATGAGAGATGATCAAAAGATGAAAGAATCGTGGCGAGAACGTCTGAATATCTCTCGAATAGCGATTAATGCCCCGAGGTTAACCATTGCTTTCTGGTTAGCGGTGGCCATGGCGGGAATTTTGGCTTTTAGTTCCCTAAAATACGCTCTTTTCCCCGATATCAGCTTTCCAGTCGTAATAATTAACGCTCAAGCGGATTTAGCTACTGCTATCACCACGGAACAGCAATTAACTAAACCCCTAGAAAATCCCCTTTTCTCTCTCCCCGGTTGTCGGGATGTGTCCTCGACTACTGCCCCCGGACAGTCAGTAATCAGCGTTTTCTTTAAAATTGGCACAAATTTAGACAAAGCCACCGCAGCAGTTAAACAGGCTATCTCGCAAGTCCCTTTACCCTCTCAAGCTACTACAGAAGTTATCCCCGTTGATTTAAATGAGTCGGCAACAGTCACATATACGCTGGTGAGTGAGCAGAAAACCCTAGAAGAATTAAGCCAAATCGCCCAAGATAATTTAATTCCGCCCTTAAAAGCTCTTCCTGGTACGGCTAAAGTTAATTTACTCGGTCAGGGTACAGTTAGGGAAGATAATCCCCATAAAAGCTTAACCCGACCATTACCCACGCTAGTGCGCTTTAATGGCCAAGAGGCAATCGCAGTGCAGGTAATCAAACAAGGTGCTGCCAATAGTCTCGATCTGGCCGCGGTCGCAGAAAAACTGGTTAAAGACATAGCACAAAAACTGCCCGATGTCAAGATAATTTTAGCTGAAACCCAAGCGGAATATATTCGCGCTGCCCTACAAGGTACGATCGATGATTTACTCTTGGCAGTTTTGCTGTCGGTGCTGGTGATATTGATATTTTTAGGCAGTTTCGCCGCTACAATCATTTCTGCTCTGGTTATCCCCCTATCTCTTTTGGGGACTTTCATTATCATGGCCATCTATGGGTTTAATCTGGAAACCCTGACGCTGCTGGCTCTCGCTTTGGTGATTGGCATTGTCGTGGATGATGCGATCGTTGATGTGGAGAATATTTCCCGTTTAATCGATGCGGGGGAAACCCCGAAAAATGCGGCACTCAAGGGGACAAGGGAGATCGGATTAGCTGTCACTGCTTCCACCTTAACCATTGTTGCCGTGTTTATACCCGTGGCTTTTATGGGGGGTGCGGTGGGGCAGTTTTTCCAACCCTTCGGTTTAACTGTCTCGGCTGCGGTGATTTTTTCTCTGTTGATCGCCAGAACTTTATCGCCAGTTTTGGCAGTATATTGGCTGAAACCGCAGTCACGGGCAAAAATGACGAAACAAAAGCGACCGATTGAAAACGCCTATCGACGGCTCTTAAACTGGTCATTGCGTCATCGTTTGCTGGTCATTGCTATTGCCCTAATTACCTTTTTTGCGGGTATTGCCTTGATTCCTTTTATTTCTAGGGGATTTATTCCCCGACTCGATCGCGGCGAGTTTAATCTGGTTTATACTTCTCCTTTGCCGAAAATAACGCAAATTAGTCCTAATAAACCGACGGCTAAGAGTTCTAGCGATAGTTTCGCTTGGATTTCTCAGTTAGCGAGTTCTCCCGAAAGTTTTCTTTTGCGTCGCACTATCCGCGATGGCAGCAAATTAGAAGCGCCGATTTTGCAGGATGGGGAAGTGGAATCGACTTTTATGATCGCCGGTTTACGGGGTGAGCCGAATCGTGGCAAAATTCACGTTAAACTGAAGAGCGATCGTAAATCTCACACCAGTGCGGTGCAGCAACGGATTCGGCAAATTTTACCGACAATTAGAGGGGTGAATGTCAGTGTCGAGGACATTCCTTTTGTGCAGACGGAAGCGGAAAAGCCGATCCAAATTGCGATTAAAAGCGATGATTTCAAGCTATTGCGCGATAGTGCCGAGAAATTGCGGGTTGAGGCTGCTAAAATCGCCGGTTTAAAGGATATTTCCCTATCATCTAGATTAAATGAGCGGGGGGATTTTTTGGCGATCGAGCGTTTAAATGGTCAACAGGCGATTTTTCTCAGTGCTAATCTTAGTCCCGATTTAGGATTAGAAGATGCGGCGATTAAAATTGAAGGGATTCCTTTACCGGAAGGGATAACTTTACAGCGTTGGGGTACTTCTTCTCAAAGTAGCGATGTTTTGGGCAGTTTTGGTCGCACTTTAATCCTAGCGACAATTTTAATGTTAGGAGTTTTATGGTTATTATTCAGAAGACTGCTAGAAACTATCGTCATCGCTTTATGTTTACCTTTAGCGATTGTGGGGGCAATGTTGGGGTTATTGGTAACGGGTAGTGAGTTTAGTATGATTTCTCTGATCGGGTTTATCTTCCTCTTGGGACTACTCGATAAAAATGCTGTGTTATTGCTGGATTATACTAACCAATTGCGTCAACAGGGTTGGAGTCGGGAGGAAGCGGTTTTAGAAACGGGAATGATTAGGTTAAGACCGATTTTAATGACCACTTGTTCGACAATTTTAGGCATGATTCCGATCGCTTTGGGATTGGGTACTGGTGCGGAATTGCGGCAACCCATGGCGATGGTAATTGTGGGAGGTTTAGTCACTTCTTCCCTGTTGAGCTTAATTGTTGTGCCTGTGTTATATCTAAGTTTAGAGGATGTTTGGAACCAGATTAAAGCCGGTCAAAAGTAGCTATTTTTACCGTTTTGGCTTCTGATTACTATAGAGTCGTTTAAATTCTTTTTGTTGTTGATTATGATCGACAATTGGCTCAGGATAACCACAACGATGTCTTTCTAAACGGGGGATTTTCCCGGTTACTAGATATTCCGTATCTACGGAAGCTAATTCCGGCAACCATTGACGAATATATTCCCCTTCCGGATCGAATTTTTGTGTCTGACTAGCGGGATTAAAAATTCTTAAAGGTTTCGGATCCATGCCACTAGAGGCACTCCACTGCCAACCACCATTATTAGCGGCTAAATCGCCATCAAAAAGTTTCTGCATGAAGTATTTTTCGCCTTTTTGCCAGTTAATAATTAAATCTTTGGTTAAAAAACTCGCCACGATCATGCGACAACGATTGTGCATCCATCCCGTTTCATTTAATTGTCGCATCGCCGCGTCAACGATCGGATAGCCGGTTTTTCCCTGGCACCAAGCTTGAAAATGTTCTTCGTTATCCTGCCAAGGAAAATGACGAAATTCTTTTCTATAAGCACCGACCGCCAATTCTGGGAAAAAATAGAGACAATGCTGGTAAAATTCCCGCCAAGCTAACTCTTGCTGCCAAGTGATAATACTATTTTTTGCTTCCTCGGCGCGGCAATTTTCTAATAATTCTAGGGTTGCCGTCCAAATTGTGCGGATGCCAATCGCCCCAAATTTTAAAGCGGCACTCAAGCGCGAGGTGCCATCGAAAGCGGGGAAGTTACGATCTTCTTGATAATTGTTAATAACCCCTTGACAAAATTCTTCTAATCTGCTATGGGCGGCCTTTTCTCCGGGAGCGAGGGGTAAGGGGTTTTGCCAAGTAAAACCTAAATTTTCTAGGGTTGGTAAGTTAATAGTTTCTGCGAGTTTCTCCCCCTCATTTTCCTCTAATCCTTGCAGGTTTTCTAGGGTTTTGGGGCTGGCTTTGGCTAATTGGCTCCAATTTTTCCAAAAAGGAGTATATACGGTGTAGGGACTTTTTGAGAGGGTGAGGACTTGCCCTGGAGCGTGGAGAAGTTGATCCCAGAAGGTTTCTACTTCAATTCCTTTTGTTTGTAAAGCGGCGATTACCTGTTGATCCCGTTGACGCGCGTAGGGTTCGATATCGAGGTTAAAAAAAACTGCTTTTGCCGATAAATTGCCGGCTAAATTGACGAGTGTTTGACTGGGGTTGCCGCGAATAATCAGTAATTGACTACCTTTTTGGCGATAATTTTTTTCTAATTCCTCTAGACAACCGAGGAGATAGGCAACTCTAGCAGGGGCGATATCATCCCTCTCTAAAATAGCGGGATCGAGGCAGAAAACCCCGATAATTTTCGGACTACGATCCCTAGCTTTACTCAGTCCAATATTATCCGAGAGACGTAAATCGCGACGATGCCAGAAAAGGATTAGATTTGACATAAAGTAAGGTGATGAGAAGATTATCAGGGGCGAGATTATTTTACATTGAGCTTGTCGAAATGTGGGGTACAGTTAAGAACAAATTCAGGTCAAAAATACTCTTTCTGTAATTATACGACAGTAGATCAAGAATAATTGTCTAATTTTAAAATCTAGCTGTGATTGGCAGTTAATTGATTGACAAAATCTCGATGTTCTGCTGTTTCTAACCCTCGCTGTAAAATCAATAAAACTTTTCCTAAGTCGCCCATTAATAAAGCATTTTTATCTAGCCATAAACCGGGGAAGATTTGGGAGCGCATTATGCCATCACTATCGGGTTCTAGTTTAATATATTCTCCTGCCTGTAGCCGAAACCAATCAATTTCTTGTTCATAAAACCGCCAGACTAGATATTCTTGGACTTGATTGCGACGGTAAACATTTAATTTTTGATGAACATCGTAGGAA
>NZ_JAPZRB010000251.1:0-21464 GCF_027531105.1 Microcystis sp. LE18-22.4A | reverse complement strand
AGCGACTCTTGTGTTGGTGTGGGGTAAAATCGAAACGAATAGGCTTTTTCCATGTCTCACATTTTAGCATATATTTCGTAAATGTGCTAATATTTAACAGTAAAGCCGTCGTAGAACGACGGGGTTTCAGACCCAAAATTTTCGATGACCCTAGATATTATCCCCGAAGGCGAAGAACGCAAAGTGGAAGCTGTCAGTAGTGCCGCCATTGATGGTGCGCCGATCGCCTATATTGTCGTCTTAGCCGCCATTGTCACTACCCTTTCTTTTATTCCCTTCTCCATTGTCCTCGCTTCCGGCGGTAGTATGCCCCTCAGTCAAGCGGTTTTTCCCCTCTTGGGTTGGTTACTCGGCCCGATCGCTGGGGCGATCGCTAGTGGCATTGGGTCCTTAATTGGGGCTTTCCTTGCCCCCTACACGGCAGGAATTCCCGCTATTTCGGTCTTTGGGGCAATTATAGCCAGTTTTGTGGCGGGAACGATGGTTTTAGGCAAAAAACGCCGTTATTGGTGGTTAGGATTAACGTTAATTTTTCTGATTCCCCTGTTTATCTACGCTAACCGGGCGATCGGACTGAACGGCATTTCGCCACGAATCTTTATTGCCGGGGCTTTCGTCGATTGGTCAGCTTTGGTATTATTTATCCTACCAACCCGGACTCTTTTTACCCATTGGATCAAAGGCAGCAATTTGGCCCTAGTAGCGGCGGGAATTTTTGGGGGTACCTGGACCGCCAGCGGCCTCTCCCATTTAGGGGCCGTCGCCATTACCTACTCGATTTTTAACTGGCCTGAAGAAGTCTGGATCGCTTTAATTCCGATCATTCCTGTAGAAAATCTGATTCGTTCCTTTGTCGGTATGGTGATCGGTTGTGGTGTGATTGCCGGTTTACGGGCGATCGGTCTGGTTAAATCAAGAGAGGCGATCTACTAAGGGACTTGCGCTTTGATAATGTACCATTTATGGCTTGTCTGATTCTTCTACAGAGCGACTGTCTGGCTGGGATATTATTCCTACGCAGGTCCCTAAATAGGAAGTTTTCCTTTTGGGGAGTGGGGGGTCGAGTGTCGGGACGGACGCAAGGGCAAGAATTGCCTGGTTGCCTCCAACCCCCCACCGAAAAAAAGAGAACTAGCGTTTTAGCCAACTCATCATCGCCCGCAGATCTTGACCGACTTCTTCGATCGAATGTTCTGCCTCTTGACGACGCATAGCGGTGAACCCCGGTTTACCTGCTTGATTTTCGAGGACAAACTCTCTGGCGAATTGTCCCGATTGAATTTCCCCGAGGATTTTCCGCATTTCGGCCTTAGTCGCTTCCGTCACCACCCGCGGACCGCGAGTGTAGTCACCGTACTCGGCTGTATTGGAAATACTATCGCGCATTTTGGCTAAACCGCCCTCGACGATCAGATCGACGATCAGTTTCACTTCGTGTAAACACTCAAAATAGGCTAATTCGGGCTGATAACCAGCTTCCACGAGGGTTTCAAAGCCAGCTTTAATTAAAGCACTTAAACCGCCGCATAATACTGCCTGTTCGCCAAAAAGGTCGGTTTCTGTCTCCTCGCGGAAAGTGGTTTCCAAAACCCCGGCCCGAGTGCCACCGATACCTTTAGCGTAGGCCATCGCCCGATCGCGTGCTTGGCCGGTAGCATCTTGATAGACGGCGAATAAACAGGGGACTCCTTGACCTTGTTCGTAGGTGCGACGGACGAGATGGCCCGGTCCCTTGGGTGCGACCATAACCACATCAACGTTAGCCGGGGGAACCACTTGACCGAAATGAATATTAAAACCGTGGGCAAAAGATAAAACCTTGCCTGCGCTTAAATTCGGGGCAATTTCGTTGAGATAAATCGTTTTCTGCACTTCATCCGGTAAGAGGATCATGATCCAGTCGGCAATTTTAGCGGCTTGGGCCACATCATAAACCGGAATACCGGCTTCTTTGGCTTTGATTGCCGATTTACTGCCGGGATATAGACCAACAATCACATTAACGCCACTATCCTTGAGATTTAATGCGTGGGCATGACCCTGGGAACCATAACCAATAATAGCGATCGTTTTTCCCGCTAATAAATCTAAATTGGCATCCTCATCATAGTACATTCGTGCCATCGAAATCGCTCCTTAACTTCTTTTGTCACTGTGCAAACTCCTAATTATAGGGGAAAATCACGCCCGTCAGAAGCATTTGATCGCCGGTTTCCTGGAGTCAAGAAAAAATAGTGCCTAGAAAAATTGCAATTTTCTCTAGATAATTGGGTATTCTAACTAGGCTTGGCTGGCTTGATCTAGTGGAGCAGAAAAAAAAGGGGGGGTCATGGCCAATTTTTAGCTTGGACTTGGTTCTTTCACCAAAATTGAGTACAATATCACCATCATTAAGCACTTCCTCTCCTCCTATCCAGTTAAGATTAACCTCGATCTGAACACAGATAATCGGGTTAGTATTTAGTGCCGAAATAGCTTCTCTCCTTCTCGATTTTTACCTTTTCTGGGTAATTTACCCAGTCAGGATCGTTTATAGACTGATTTACTGCCTTGATCGACCCTAGATAAAATCAAGTCAAAAAATTATTGGCTTTGTTAATCACTAATTCTCTTAGAGCTGCCCAGGAAAATCTATGGTAAGTTTTTTTAAAAAGCTATTGACAAAAAAACCTCAAGGTGTTGGGTTAGAGATCACCCCGGAGCGTATTAACATAGCTCAGATCGCCAAACAGGGACAAAATTATAAATTAGTTAAATGTTGTTCGTCGGATATCCCGGAAGGCATCTTTGAGGAGGGAAAAATCGTCGATTCCCCCGCTTTAGCGGAATTAATCCAAGAAGTCCTCAAGGAAAATAAAATTAACAGCAAACGAGTCGCTACTGCTGTGCCGATGCGCGAGTCAATTATCCGGATTATCCCCATTCCCTCGGAATTGGACGATCAGGAATTGCGAAATCTGGTCTTAAATCATGAGGCTAGTTTATACCTTCCCTATCCTCGCGAGGAAGTGGATCTCGACTACCAAAAACTAGGCTACTTTCAGGATGAAGACGGGATCGAAAAAGTACAAGTATTATTAGTTGCGACTCGTCGGGAGATTACCGATGCCTATATGGAAACCTTCCAACAGGCAGGATTACAGGTAGATGTGCTAGAAATTAATAGTTTTGCCCTAATTCGGACGATTCGCGAGCATTTGCGACAGTTTAGTTCCAATGAAGCCGCCGTTATTGTTGATATAGAATTTGATAACACGGAAATTGCCATCGTGGTGGACGGCGTTCCCCAATTTTCCCGCACTGTCCCCATCGGCACTTTCCAGCTACAAAATGCCCTCTCCAGGGCGATGAATTTGCCCACCTCCCGCAGTCCTGAGATTCTTTTGGGGATGACAATTCCGATTATTGCCTTTGATAGTCTGAGCACCAATACCGGCACTTCCGGGGCCTCTACTAACGCCGGGATGACGGCACTGATGCGCGTTTTAGGGGAATTAACCGATGAGTTACGGCGATCGATTAATTTCTATCTTAACCAAAGTGATGAACTGGAAATCGTCCAGTTACTTTTAGCCGGTCCCGGGGGCGGTTTAGCGCAACTAGACGAATATTTTACTCAACGTCTCAGCGTCCCCGCCATGGCAATCGATCCGATCGCATCACTGAACTTAGATACAACTCAAGAGATTCCTAATACCGAAAGACCTGGATTAGGAACAGTTCTCGGTTTAGGATTACGGGAGGTATAGACAAAAATTATGTATAGTCTTGACGTTAATTTTCTTAAGGATCGCCATCTTAACCAAACGGGCAAAGGAACCCCCGCGGCCAAGATTTCCACCGCTATTAACCTGCGTAAACAAACACCCCTGTGGATCGGTGTGGGAGTGGGGGCCGGATTATTGACACTGACGGGATTACTCGGTTTAATCCTCGGTGTGCAAACCAGCGAAACTCAGGCCAAAATTCAGCAACTGGACGCGGAATTAGGTCAACTGCAAGCCCAAAGCAAAAAGCTAGAAGACCTGAGAGCGCAATTAACGGCAGTAGAAGGAGAAAATCAATATCTGGTAACTGTATTCAATCAGATTAGGCCTTGGTCAGCCATTCTCGAAGAAATTCGCCAACAAACTCCCCCTAGTGTCCAGCTAACCAGTGTGCAGCAGGTGGAGGTTCCCGCTGCCCCAGATCAAGGGCAACCGAATCGGGCTACTCAGTTAAAAATCAGTGGTTTTGCCAGTAGTTACGAAGCAGTAAATGATTATCTCTTAACCCTGCAAGCTTCTCCTTTTTTACAGGGCAAGAAAACCGCGATCGAAAGTGCTGCCCTGGCCGATTTACCCGTACAGGTGGCCAATCAGTACAAAAATATTAATGTCACTTTCCCCCAAGCGGTTCAATTTGTGATCACCGCCCAATTAAGTGATACTCCCGCTACTCAACAACTGCTCAATCTGACCCGCAATGGAGCACTCGGAGTTGTCACTAGGATTAATACTCTCAAACGCCAAGGAGCCATTCAACCATGACCTTTACCGAAGAATTTGAAGATCGGGAATTAGAGGAATTTGACGAGTATCCTATCGCTTTCGGGATAACTTTTACTCCCCGCAATAGTGGCATCGCTGCCGCTGTGCTAGGTTTACTTGGCTCTTTCTATCTGCTTTTTAACTGGGTGATGCCCGCTTATGATACCTGGCAACAGTTGCAAAACGATGCAGCTGGCAAACAACAACAGATAGATCAACAAAAAAGCGGTCTCGGAGCCGCAGAATTCCAAAAAATCGAGAGTCAGTTGCAACAAAAAAAAGCTATTAAACAGCAAATACTCTCGCTTTTTGCGAAAGAAAAAGACTTAAGCACTATTCTCTTAGATATTAGTAATATCTTTAAGTCTCGCAATGTTAAGCTGATTAGTTTCCAACCCCAACGACTAGAACCGGTGGTGGTCTCCGATGGTTCCCTCGGTAGCGCGGTTAATAATAAGCTCAAACGTCAAACTCTTAACGTCAAGATCGAAGGGAACTATGCTAACACTCAAGAGGTTATTCGGGATTTAGAAAGATTACAGCCGCTCATTTTGCTAAACAGTCTCAATACCCAGATGGAAAAGGAAGGATCGGCGGTTAAAGTGGTTAGTACCGGCAACAATAAAGCCACTATCGTTCCCCAAGGCGATAAACCCGTTACTACCACCTTTCTTCTCGATGTGATTATTCCTCTCAATGCCGCCGAATTAGCGAAATTAGCACCGCCACCCCCCGCCGAAGGTCAACCCCCCGCCAACGGTCAACCCCCCGCTAGTCCGCCCCAATAATAGTCTTCAATCCGGTGTGAGTATTGCGTTTTTTGTCCGTTGAATCCCCCAATTGTTGAGGAGTGAATAAAGTGAATCCGTCCCGCTATGCCCTGTTTATCCCCCAAATTGCCTCGTTTTTATTGATGGCTCCCCTGAGCGCTTTGGCCGAAACCCCCATTTCCTTCGATGGTTCAGAGTTAAAATCCCATACATTAAAAGTTGAATTTTGGCAAGAGTTAAGTAAAGAAAATTTACAAAAGTCGCAAAATCAGCTTGTCCCTTCCAGCGCGGCCGTACAAAAGGAAATCAGCGATCGCATTTTAGCCAGTGAAAAACTGCTCGCCCAAAGTGCGCCCATGGTTCCCAACCCCGAAATTATCATTCAAGGCGCACCCCAAGCCCCCAGTGTTCCCACCCTACCCCGGGCCGTCGCCCCACCGGTGGGAGATATTGCCATCTCTAACATCGATGCTAGTGCCGAAAAGGTCAAATTCGATCGTAATATGACTGTACCTCGTGTTTTACTCCGGGAAGCTTCCGCTAGAGAAGTGTTAATGACCCTTGCTAACTATGCCGGTTATAACGTCGTTTTCACCAGCGCCCAGGGGGAAACTAACGCCACCTCTCAGACAGTTTCCTTGGAATTTACTAACGAATCGGTGGAAAACATTTTTAACGCCGTGTTGTTAATTTCCGGACTCCAGGCTAACCGTCAGGGTAAAACCATCTTTGTCGGGGCGCAATTACCCCAAGGGGCTCGTAATCTGATTAGCCGCACCCTGCGTCTCAATCAAGTTAAAGCTGTCGCCGCCGCCATTTTCCTCGCCACCCAAGGGGCGGAATACCAGCGTTTAGTTACCCAAACCGAGGATATCGTCGATCCCCTCACCGGACGAGTAACCGGTCGCCGGGATGTTGCTCCCACCCTAGAGCCACTGACCCCCCAAAACACAGAAGGATCAAAAGCTGCCCTACTTTTAACCGGTTTAAGAATTGCCGCCGATGATCGCCTTAATTCTATTAATTTAATCGGCGAACCCCGACAAGTCCAGATCGCCACATCCTTATTAACCCAACTGGATGCCCGTCGCCGTCAGGTGGTGGTTAATGTCAAAGTTATCGATGTCAACCTGCTCAATACAGACCGCTTTAACAGTAGTTTTTCCTTCGGTTTTAACGATGGTTTCTTCGTTCAAGATAACGGGGCAGCAGTGCTGAACTTTGGTAATATGAACCCACCCACTAGCTCGACTGTAGGCAGACCGGGGGCTTTTGCACAGCCTGTTGTGCCGATTTTTGATATCATATCGGGTACGGGGACAGCAGAAATTCAACCTTTTTTTGACATTCAGAATGGCGCTCCCTTTGGCCGTGTTAACCAGGGACCCAATGACTCTTCAGGGGGTCTAACACCCTACTCGCGCCCTAGTTTTGGTCGCACTGTTAACCCCTTCCAACCCGGTTTGAGTGATACTACTATTGACCCAGAGACGGGAATAATAGAGTATGAATACGAACCCCCGACCCTCTTCCAGTATCCCCAAAAATTCCTGATGACCCTGCAAGCCTCAATTCAGACAGGAAATGCCAAGATTCTCACCGATCCCTCCCTGGTGGTGCAGGAAGGTCAACAGGCCACCGTTAAGCTCACCGAGAAAGTGCTAGAAAGTGTGGAGACAAGTGTAGATCCTCTCAGTGGCGAACGCACCACTGTCCCTGTACTGGCCGATGCTGGATTAACTTTAGCGGTAAACGTCGATCAGGTGGATGATAACGGTTTTATTTCCCTGTCGGTTAGCCCTACCATCGCCTCTCCGGGGTCTCCAATTCAATTTAATAGCGGTGGTCTCACAATCAACACCCTTACCCCTCTGATTCGTCGGGAATTGACTTCTGGTTTAATTCGTCTCCGGGATGGACAGAGTTTAATTCTTTCCGGCATTATCCAAGAGCGCCAACAGAGTTCTGAGACAAAAGTGCCGATTTTAGGCGATATTCCCATTTTAGGGGCTTTATTCCGCAGTCGGACCAATCGCAACGAGCGATCGGAGGTGATTATTCTCCTCACTCCTAAAATTATCGAGGATACGGCTACCTCTACCCTCGGCATCAACTATCAACCGGGCCAAGATGCGGCGGAAATGCTTCAGCGTCAAGGTTTCCCCGTACAACCGCGACAGTAATCAGTTATATAGGGCTGGCTGAATAAATCTAAAAACCTTATCCAACCAGGTTTTTAGACCTTTTGGAAATCAAAAAGTACCGGATGTGGGAGTGATCAGGGGGCAAATTCAGGGACTTTTTCCCTGAAAATTGGGTAATTGACCCCCTCAAAATCAGTAAAACCCTACACCCTACACCCTACACCCTGCCCCCAGGAAAAACTTTTTGCCGCAAACCCTAATTATCCTCTTTTGGTTAGCCCGAATTCAGGGATCGATCAATGCCCGTTGCAAGCTTGAATGTACCCTTAACTTGATCTAGAGTGGAGCGATTCTGTACTTTTCTCCAGCCAGATAGTTATACCACTAAATAGTACAAAAGTCTAGAGATTCTGTTAAGTCCCTTGAATCGAGCGGCGTGGCAGCATCGAAGCTTACTGCTATAATTGCTTACGGACAAAGATAATAAACAAAATTTATGGGCGACTTTTTTGATAACGTGAGCCGTTACCCCCGCTATCTGATTAGCTTTAGTTTAGGGATTTTCTTCGCCTTTTTCGGCTGGTTAGCCCCTTTATTAAAAAATCCCCTCACAGCGATCGCACTTGTGGGCTTTCTAGGGGGAACTTTCGCCTTTCTTTATTTCACCCTCAAAGCCATGCTCGGATTAGCTTGATACAATGGTAAGGGTTTCGCTGTTTTTAGGGGACAAAAATTATGGCTAACGATCGTCGAGTATCTCGCGTCTCCTCGCTAATTAAGCGCGAGGTCAGCCAAATGTTATTAATGGAAATTAAAGATGATCGGGTCGGTGCCGGTATGGTTAGCGTTACCGATGTGGATCTCTCCCACGACCTGCAACACGCTAAAATTTTTGTGTCTATCTACGGCAACGAAGATGCAAAGGCCGAAACTATGGCCGGTTTAAAAGCTTCCGCGGGATTCGTCCGGCGTGAACTCGGTCAACGCATCCGTCTCAGACGTACCCCCGAAGTGGTCTTCCTAGAAGATTCTTCCCTCGAACGCGGCGATCGAATGTTACACCTTCTTGATCATATTAAAAGCGATCGACCCCCAGAAGATGACGATTCCGAAGAAGAATAGAACTATTAGCCGTCTTTTTTCTCCCTGTCTCCTGTCTCGGAGTCTCCTGACTTGAAAGAGGGTGTAGGGTGTGGGGTTTGGGGTGATGGGGAAGTGGGGTGTGGGGTGATGGGGAAGTGGGGGAATTATGAATTATGAATTATGAATTATGAATTGGGGTATGGGGAGAACAAATAAAAATAATCTCCTGTCTCCTGTCTCCTGATAACTGATAACTGATAACTGATAACTGATAACTGATAACTGATAACTGAATAGTGAGCGATCGCATTTTATCCCTAAAAGAACGTATTGGTCAGATGATAGTAGTCCGCGCTTCCGGCTATCTCTTTGACCAACAAATCCGCTATCCTGCTTGGGAACCTGTCAACGCCACCCTGAAACATTGGTTAGAAACCCTCCACCTCGGTGGGGTGATTCTATTAGGAGGCAGCGCCGCCGAAATCGCTTTCCGTAGCCAACAATTGCAAAGTTGGTCCAGCGATAATCCTCTCCTCATCGCCGCCGATATCGAGGAGGGAGTCGGCCAAAGGTTTTCCGGCGCCACTTGGTTTCCCCCCCCGATGGCTTTAGGAAAAATAGCCGAAAAAAGCTTGACAAAAGCCACAGAATATGCTAGGGAAATGGGAGCAATTACCGCTAAGGAAGCCCTAGCGATCGGGATTAACTGGATTTTAGCCCCAATTGTCGATGTGAACAATAATCCCGACAATCCCGTTATCAATATTCGTTCCTTCGCTGAAACTCCCGAAATCGTCGCTAATCTAGCTCAAGCTTTTATTTTAGGGGCCGATTCCTATCCAGTTTTGACCACGGCCAAACATTTTCCGGGCCACGGTGACACCAGCAATGACTCCCATCTCGATCTTCCCATCATCAACCACGATGATCATCGCCTAGAAGCGATCGAATTGCCGCCCTTTCAAGCAGCGATCGAGTCCGGGGTTGATAGTATTATGTCAGGCCATCTGTTAATTCCCGCTTGGGATGCCGAATTTCCCGCCACTCTTTCCTCGAAAATTCTCGGGGAAAAACTGCGCCAAAATCTCGGTTTTCAGGGTTTAATCGTCACCGATGCCCTGATTATGGGGGGAGTAACCAAAATTGCCAGCGCTGCCGCCCTAGCAGTGAGGGCGGTACAGGCGGGGGCCGATATACTGTTAATGCCTCCCGATCCGATCGAAGCGATCGAAGCGGTGTATAGTGCCGTGCAAGCGGGTACAATTAGCGAAGCGAGAATTAATGATTCTTGGCAACGTATTCAACGAGCAAAAGAGAAATTGGGGCAAAGACAGCCATCCTTAGAATCCTTAAGCAGTTTAGCGGCACCGCAAGCTCTAGAGATTGTCAGCGATATTTTAAAAGATTCCCAAACAGTTAGCGCTAATTTACCGATTCAAGCCACTCAAGGCCGCAATTTAATCATTATCGATGATTTACTCAACTGTGACTTTCTCGATCGCTCTTGTCCGGCGGTGACAATTCCCCGACAATGGGGTTATCAAACCCAAATAATCGACCGTAGCACCTTTAATCAGTCCCTCGTCTCCCCAGAAACGACTCTCCTACAAGTATTTATCCGTGGTAATCCTTTTCGGGGTAGTGCCGGATTAGGGGAGGAAACGAAAGCTATCTATCAAGCTTTGCTGAAAACCGGACAGATTCAAGCATTGATTGTTTATGGTAGTCCCTACGTTTTCCAGTGGTTTCGTCAACAAAGCGGAGAAATTCCCTATCTTTTCAGCTACGGACAACAACCAAGCGCCCAAAAAATCGCCCTAGAAACTATTTTTGAGGGGCCCACTAGCGGCGAAAATCAGACCGATACTTTCGTTTAAGGGCAAAAATTGCCTAGTAACCATTGGGCAATGCGATCGGAGGCCCCGGCTGAACCCATTCTCTGACGACCATTAAAGGCGATTTCTTGCCACTGTGGGGGATTTTGTAATAAATATTCTAACTTGTCTGCTACTGACTCGGCACTATCGCCTAAGAGAATTGAACAGCCTAATAAACGCTGTTGCAGTTTGGCAAAATGGCCAGTAAACTGTGGTCCAGATCCCGCAATCGTGATCGCCGGTTTACCCAAACCGACGAACTGTTCCGTGGCAGTTCCCGCCATGGCGATGGCCAGATGGCAGCGGCCTAAATATTCGGCGTAATCCGTTTGAGAAATAGTTATAAATACTTCTTGACAAATAAACTTATTTGTGCTATATTCTCGCCAACCCTGGGAAATTAAAGCAGCCGTAAAAGATTCTAGGGGGAGAGAAGGAGCGATCGCCGCCAAAAATTCCAGCTTGTAATCGGGAAAACGTCCGATAATGGCGGCCACAGCTGCGAGAATTTGCTGCCAATTGTGGAGAGATTCGGGAAAGCGCGAACCGGGTAGCAGCAGAATATTTAGGCAATCTTGGGGAAAATCGCCCGTTATCGAGGGTAAAAGGTCATCCATCATCGGATTACCCCCATCGACAACGGGAATTGACCACTGTTGTAAAATTTTGCTAGTTAAACTATCCCGGGGAAAAACCCCCCGACAGCGAGGATGAGCCATTAACCAGCGTTCCCAAGGATAATAATAGGAACCCCAGAGGCGATCGATCATCGAGCTACTATCTAACCATCCCTGCTCATCCCGGAGATAGTATTCCGATTTAGCCGTTCCCACAAAAGTATAATCCCTCTCGCTCAACCAAGCAAGGGCAAGGGGCAAGATATCTCCCACCGCGACAATTTTTCCCCCTTCTTGGCCCCAATTTCTGACCAGACGGTATTGACGAGAGGTTAATCCTAATAATCCCTCCCGTAGATCTCGCCATAATTGTTTCGCATCCCTGGTGATAAAACCCCCAGAGGGCATTTTTTGACCTCGATCGAGAAGAGAAATCCCCAGACGAGTATAAGCATAACCGTTACCCACTAGGGGTAAAGCAGTAATACCAGGACAGTGGGGAGATGATTGCAGTCTTTTAATAATCCGGATCGCGATCTCGTCTTCACCGTGGCCATTACTCAAAAATAATAATTTCACTTTTTTTCTTAACTTCTGGCTTAAAGTCCTAAACTTCGGTTGTTTTATTCCCCTCGACCCTAGACAATGCTGATGGTTAGGGAACAATCAATTTTATAAAAGCAGTTAACCAACTCCCATTTAGTCTAATCTACCAGAAGGTTTCGCCGATCGCTTATCTCTGCCCTGATAGCGACCATTTGACCAAAGGTTAAGACTAAGAGATAAGAGATGAGTTTAACTGCTTCTATTTTTCTCGATCAAAAGACCAAATTTGGCCCCCCAGAGCCAAGAAGGTCAGAAACCTGCTCTGATCGCTATATTAGAATCAAGTGATTAATTGGCATCCTAACGGGAAAAAATGATTATCGACTTACCCGATCGAGAAGCTACTGTCAATTTAGGGGAAAAACTGGGGCAAACCCTGGCCCCCGGCAGTGTAATTTTATTAAAAGGCGATTTGGGAGCGGGAAAAACCACCTTAGTACAGGGAATTGGCCTAGGATTGGGTATTCAAGAGCCTATAGCTAGTCCTACCTTCACCCTCGTTAACGAATATAACGAAGGCCGCCTTCCTTTGTATCATTTGGATTTGTACCGTTTGCAGGGTCAAGATATCGAGGCCCTGTACCTAGAAAATTATTGGCAGGGAATCGAGGTGGATTTAGGGATAGTAGCGATCGAATGGTCAGAACGTTTAACTTTTTTGCCAGAAAATTATCTAGAGATTACTTTACTCGATCGAGGCGAGCAAGGACGACGAGCGCTGCTCAATTTTGTCGGTGGGGACGAAAAAAATAGCGACCCCACAGGAATCGCTATCAGCACTTGACTTTTGAAGCAATCAAACTTTAGCGGTAACTTTCCACTTATTCTCTAACTCGTCTTTCTTCTAAAGTTTCTTCAAAGAAACTATTGTAGAGGAAACCCGCCGCCACGGCCCCAACAATGGGAGCAATCCAGAATAACCATAATTGACCAACGAGAGCCATATTACCGCATAAAAGAGCAACACCAGTACTACGAGCGGGGTTAACGGAGGTATTGGTCACGGGAATACTAATTAAGTGAATTAAGGTCAATCCTAAACCAATAGCGATGGGAGCAAAACCGGCCGGAGCGCGTCGATCGGTAGAGCCTAAAATGATGATTAAGAACATGAAGGTCAAGACCACTTCCGTGACCAAAGCGGCGAATAAACTGTAACCACCGGGAGAATGTTCTCCGTAACCATTGGTGGCCAGAGGGTTACTGCCTCCCAGAGCGAAACTGGGTTGACCACTAGCAATAATGGAGATAATTACTGCCGCTAAAATCGCCCCTAAAACTTGAGCGATGATGTAGGGAAGTAGTTCCGAGCCGGGGAAGCGTTTACCTGCCCAGAGACCGAAGGAAACGGCGGGATTAAAATGTCCCCCCGAAATATGCCCTAAAGCGTAGGCAAGAGTGAGGACGGTTAAACCGAAGGCGAGGGAGACACCCACAAAAGAAATCCCCAGATGGATATTAAAATCAGCACCATCTACGACACTCTTGGCTTTACCCACAAATACTGCCGCTAAAACGGCACTACCGCAACCGCCGAGAACGAGCCAAAAGGTCCCGATGAACTCTGCTAGATACTTTTTCATCTCTATATCAAGGTTGAATGATTTTGCTTTTAGGTTATCTCCCATCAGACCGGATTAAACTGTTATAAGATATTAAAAAATAGTTATTTTTTACCTTCAATTTGCCGTTCTCATGGGGAAACTATCAGCTTTTTAGGGATATAATAGTAAAAAAATCGGGAATTTCTGATAATTTCACACTTTCTTTAGATTTACTTCTATCTTGATGTCTGATGGATTTTGGCAGTGTCTGACCCTTTCCGCCGAGTGCTAATTATGAGATGATCGATGCAGGAAGAAAAAGCGATATTTAATATCAACAATACTTTTTATCGACCGGAGAGTAAAATCGTCCGAGATTTAGGAGTTTTAGGGGCGGCAATTGCCCAAAAAGAGCGGGGCAGTTTGATAGAGCCACACACTCTAACCTAGATAGGTTATACTAAGATTGTACGCACATCGCAGTTATCTCGTTACAGCGTTAAGTATTGCCCATGATTTCCCCACCAGTTAATTCTCTTCCTGAAAATTTACCTTTAAATGACAGCAATTGGTCGTGGGAAGAATTTGAAGCCTTTTGCCACGATCTAATTTCTAAATTCAGAACAACCAAGACGGCAAATCGCTATGGAAGCAAAGGCGATTTTCAACGAGGTATTGATATTATTGCGGAGCAGACGGATGGTACTTGTTGGGTTTTTCAGTGTAAAAGATATAAAAATTTTCGCCCAGATCATGTAAGAACAGCTATTGAAAAGGCTACCTACAAGGCAGATAGATACATATTGTTATTAAGCTGTGAGGCTAGTTATAAGGTTATAGACGAAATCAAAAAACATCCTAATTGGGAATGCTGGGATCTACGGGATATTTCTATCAAAGTTAGAGAATTAAACCCAGATATTTCCCGCAATTTGGTGACAACCCATTTTGGACAAGATTGGCGCAATCGCTTTTTAGGTTTATCAGGACTAGAAACCTTTGTTTCGTCAGAAACATTTTTTCAAACCTTATTAGATACCAAGCGTTTATTTCATCATTGTTGGACATTTGTTGGTAGGAAATCAATCCTCGAAAAATTACATCGATTTATAGATTCTGATGATCAAAAAATCGCTATTTTTACAGGTATTGGCGGAAGTGGCAAGTCAAAACTGCTTTATCACTTTGCGAAAGAATTCGAGCAACATCACCGCGATTGGGAGCTACGATTTGTGATGAACGAATCAATCACAGTGGAGAGCCTTGATGAATTACTAACCCAGCCTAATTACGCTATTATTATCGATGACGCTCATCGAGAAAAAAATTTATCTAATTTGTTTAATTATATTAAGCAGCGATCTAAAAATCAGAAATTCAAATTGATTTTTTCATCTCGACCTCAAGGATTAGATTTTCTACAATCAAGCTTAACAGATTCTGATTTTGACCAAAACGACATTACAAAGCTAGGTAATCTAGAGCCTTTAAATTATGACGAAATTAAAGAATTAGCCCAACAATCCTTAGGAAAAAAATACGAAGATTCCGCACCACTATTAGCCCAAATAACTCAGGATTGTCCTTTAATAACAGTTATTGCTGGTCAATTAGTCGCTCAAGATAAAATTCATCCAAGGTTACTAGAACAAAATGATAAATTTCGTGAGTCTGTTCTGAATAAATTTCAGCAAGAGAGCCTGGGAAAAATAAGCGATCGCATCCCTTCAGATAAATGTCAACAGATATTACAGTTGATTTCTGCTATGGCTCCTATTCCACAAGAAAATAGTGAGTTTTATCAAATAGCCTCTCAATATCTTAAGATCGAACAATTTCAACTAAAGCAGTATATTGGTATTTTGTTGGAAAATACGGGGATTCTGGTACGAACACGAAACAAAATACGAATTACACCAGATATCTTATCAGATCATATTCTAGTTACGGCTTGTTGGCAGACCTTTCCTACGAATTATATACAAGAAATTTTTAAATTATTGACATCACCTTCTATTTTTGAATTATTTTATAACTTTTTAGATAACGTTTCTGAATTAGATTGGCGTATTCGTCAAGTTAAAAAATCGCAAACCGGGTTACTCGATGAAGTTTGGAATACTATCGAAGAACAATACCAAAAATGGTCTAATCGAGATCGATGTTATTTTCTAGGCAATTTAAACCAGGTTGCTTACTATCAACCTAAACAAGTTCTTAAGTTGATTAAAATTGCGCTCAGTAATAAAGGAGATGCTCAGGAAGTTAATAGTTTGCGTCTGAAAACAATTCCGCGCCTTCTTGGGATGGTGGGTCGTACAATTGACTATCTGCCTGATTGTTGCAATCTACTTTGGGAAATTGGTAAACAAGATAATCGAGCTTTGAATCTATATCCCGATCATGCTCTGCTAATTTTGCAAGACTTTGCGAAATATGAAAAAAGCAATGGACTAGAAACACAACAAATTATTGTTGATGCGGTATCTCGATGGTTGACCAGAATCGATAATGATAATTACTATTTTTTAGCCTTAAATATTCTGGATGAAATTTTTAAAAAAGAGTTTGAATATCGATATACAGAGAACCTAACAATTCAGATTCAAATCCATCTTCTCAATCCTGAATTTGCGCCCACGATTCGTAGCCAAGCACTAAAATTAATCGAAAAATGTTTAGAATTAGATACAAAAATAATTATCAGAGCCTTACAAAGTTTGGAAAATGCTCTTAGAGAACCTCAAACTCGTAGCGGCGATAGAAACGAAGAACTTTGCGAAAAATGGGTATCCGAGCAGTTAACTATTTTAGAAATTATCGAGAAATTAGTTAAGACTAACCATGACCCGATTATACATTTAAAAGTGGTCAATATACTAGATTGGCACATACATCAGGGCTATTCACAAAAAGTCAGAGAAAAAGCTTTACATATTACCCAATGTATTCCCGATACAGATGATCTGCGATTGGTGGGTTTCATGATTGACCATGAATCTTTAGATTGGTTAATAAATAATAAAGGTCAATTTGATTTATTCAATCGTGATTGGTATAGCCAAATATGTGAGAGAGTAAAAGCGATAGCAGAAGAATATTGCCAAGAAATATTTTTACAAAAATACAAATCGTCTCAAGCTATTGTACAAAAAATTAATCAGAAATGCTTGGAGGTAGAGGCGGCCAGTCAATGCAAAGATCGTTATTATTTGAAATATCCTTTTTTAGATTGTTTAGTTCCAAAAATTGAAAGACAAACACTGGTTGAAATCTGTGAAGCAATCTTAGAAAATCCTAGTTCTCCAATAGCGAATTACTTTGGTTTTTTCTGTAGCCACCTTAGACGGAATGATTTAGATACTGCCATTCATCTAATTCAACTAGCTATCGATAATGGTTCGGTTCCGATTCTTTTATCGATTGCTACAAGCTACTATTTCTGGCCTGAGAGTTTACGAGACGAAGATGTTTCTATACTATCAAGTCTATTATCTAGTGATAACCTTACTATCAAAGGTGATACTATCAATTCTATCGGTAGAATAGCCAGTCAAAAACCAGATTTAATGAAACCACTTATTTTAAATGTTGATATTGAAAATAATCTCGAACTAGCTAAACGCTTATATGGTAAAATCGGAACTACTCACGGTCTTCCCTCAGATTATTTGTCTAATAATGAAGTGGAATTACTATTGAAGAAGCTTGTAACAATTCCAGAAATCAGTGATTATGAAATTGAAAGTTTTTTAGCTATGGCGTTTAAACATAATCCTCTCGCCGTGATTCAGTTTCTTCTCGATCGTATTCGCTATAAAAACATTAATACTCTCCATAACTATACCCCGATCCCCTATCAAGATGCTTATAAATTTTTTGTATCCCTCCCAGAGCCAGAAATTTATTCTCATATACTTCGACAAGTAAGGGATAAAATATTTGATGGAGAATGCGAGCGTTATTTTATACCAATTTTATTTCACGCTCTCTCAATGGTTAAAAACGGTGAGTCTAGCAAATCATCTTATTATAAAGATGATAATTTGACATTTTCTTCAACGAGCTTAGAAATTCTGAATGAGTGGATTAATTCAGAAGATGCGGAAAAAATTCGAGGAGCCAGCTGTTTGCTTTTAAAAGCTCCCCGTTCATTAATTCTCGAACAAGTAGATTTTATATCCAATCTAGCTTCTAAAGCCTATGAAATTAGTCGGGATTGCTTTCTATCCGTACTACAAAACTTACGCGGAGTATCCTGGACTGGTGTGATATCGGCAACTCCGCAACAACCGATTCCCGAACTAATTCAGTTCAAAGATGACTGTTTAAAAATTGCCGAGACATTTCCTCCACTTTCCGCTAGTCGTAGGCGTTACGAGCAACTAGCTAAAGTTTTCCAGAAAACAAACGATGCTTTTTCCAATCCTGATATCGATGAATGAGTGAACAACACACCGCAGTAATAATACTAAATCTTGTTTAAAGGGGATAGGAAAGTGGAGAACACTGGAGCAGGGAGTGGGGAGCGGGTTTTTAAAGTTCGATTAGGAGTTAATCATGCTATTAAAAGCGGATTTGCTATTAATCGTGAAAAGAAAAAAAGAAGCGATCGAGTGCTAATTATGAGATGAGCGATGCAGGAAGAAAAAGCGATATTTAATATCAACAATACTTTTTATCGACCGGAGAGTAAAATCGTCCGAGATTTAGGAGTTTTAGGGGCGGCAATTGCCCAAAAAGAGCGGGGAAGTTTGCGCGTTTTAGAAGTAATGAGCGGCTCTGGTGTGCGAGCGCTCAGGTATTGGTTAGAAAGTGGTGCGGATTGGCTGTGGGTTAATGATGGTAATCCAGAAATTCAGCCAACTTTAGCGGCTAATTTAGAGAGTTTATTACAACAGAAACAAGGGAAAATAACCTATAAATCTGCTCAAGAAGTTCTCCTAGAATGTTATCTTAAAAAAGACCATTACGATCTAGTTGATATTGATGCTTTTGGTTCTCCTGCATCTCTGTTTAGTGCTATTCCTTTAGCCACTAAAATCGGGGGTTTAATTTATCTAACTAATACCGATGGACGGACGCTGACGGGTCATAATCTAGAAAATAGTTTAGCTGATTATGGAGCATCTGCTCGCAATCATCCAGCTGCCCACGAACAGGGATTAAGATTAATTATCGCCGGTTTGCAATTAGAATCGGCCCGGTTAGGTTTAGGAATTACGCCGATTTTTTCCTTCTTTTTTGGTCAAAGTTATCGGGTGATGGTGCGGTTAACAGCTAATAGACAATTAAATAGTCATAACTACGGTTTTCTCGGTTATTGTCATAGCTGCGGGGAATATCAATCAGTGCCTTGGCCTAAGTTAGGCAAAATAGTTTGTTCTGGGGACGGGCAACCTTTAACCGTAACTGGACCCTTGTGGTTAGGCAGTTTACATGATCGCCTTTATCTAGAAAAAATGGCAGATTTAGCCGATCAATGGCAGTGGAAAAAGGTAGTTAAATTGTTAGAAATAATGAGGGAAGAAAACGATTTTCCTCCCTATTTTTATAGCTTTCGGGAAATTGGTAGAAGGGGCAAATTAGCTCTACCAAAAAAGGAAGATTTAATTGCATCTCTCGTGCAACAAGGTTATCGAGCGGCCGCCACCCATATTAACCCGCAAGCACTGAAAACTAACGCTTCTTTAGCCCAATGTATCGCACTGCTCAAGGACTAATTAATTAAGGTTTGCTGAATAAATATAAAAACCTTGTTGGATAATATCTTTAGGCTTGTTTAAAATCAAAAAGTGCCAGATATTGCAGTGATCAGGGGGGAAAATTCGTAAGGATTCAGGTAGGGGGACTTGACAAAAAGCCAAAAAAGGGTATGGTAGTGTCAAGATGAAACAGAAAGCAGCTCAAGACGAGAAAGCCCAACTCAACCAGTTGTCAAAAGAAGAACTGGTACAATTGGTCATCGAGGGAAGAAAGAAACTCAAAGAGTTGGAAGAGCGCATTGTAGAATTAACCATAAGTCTCAACCTAGATAGCAAAAACTCCTCAAAACCACCATCAACAGAGCTGCTCAAAAAATCAGAAAAGCCCAAACCCACAAGCCAATCAGAAGAATCTCAACAGAAGCGAAAGCCAGGAGGACAACCAGGACATCCAGGAAACACCCGTAAAGGATTTAATCGAGTAGATAGGGTATCAATACTGAGTCCAAGTCAGTGTCAGCATTGCGGAAGTGCCATCAACCAGACCGCAGTAATCAAAACCGAAAAGCAGCAAGTAGCACAATTAGTAGCTCGCCCCATTGAAATCGTAGAATATCATCGTCAGCATTGCCAATGCGCCCATTGTGGTCAAGTAAGTGCCGCCCCGTGGGACTCCGAAATGATACCAGGACAAGATTTAGGAATTAAGTTACAAGGTCTGTTGGGATGGCTAGGAACTTATGCCCATCTACCCTACGAAAAACCACAAGAATTGCTCTGGGAATTAGGGGAGATTGAGGTGGGAGTGGGAACGCTTGTTACCACCAATCAACGAGTCCAGAGGGGAATCGTCCCCTCAGTAACACAACTAGAGACTTGGATTCAAGAAACACAGCCCGATATTCCTGTCGATGAAACACCTTGGATAGTCAAAGGGGTCAAAGAATGGTTATGGGTCTTTGGCAATCAGGAGTTTTGCTGGTTTCGTGCTGCCGATACCCGAAGTCGAGCCGAATTAGAGGCGCAATTGGGAAAAACTTATGGTGGTACTCTCAATAGCGATGATTTAAGTGTCTATAACGGTTATGATGTCACGGCACAACAAAAATGCCTCGCTCACTTGCGTCGTCACTTTCAGAAACTGGAACTACAACCAGGACTGTACAACCGAGACATTGCTCAAATCTTTATTCACCTCATTGATGAAGCTTTTTGTCATCATCGCATCTGGCGCGAGACTAAAGAGCAAGACCAATATCGAAACTGGGCAACCGACTTTCAGAACCGCATTGACCAACAAATCACAAAGTGGAAAGTCAAAGCAGGTCAGAGAGCGGGGCAACTGTTACATTCTTTAGAAGACAAGCGACAACAGTGGTGGTATTTTCTGGAGCATCCTCACATTCCTCCCGATAATAATTTAGCGGAAAGATATTTGCGTTTGGCAGTCACGAAACGGAAGATTAGTGGCGGTTCTCGGAGCATGGAGCGCTTTGAGCAGACGGCTAAGTTACTGAGCGTGGTTCAAACTTGCCGCCGTCAAGGGCGTTCGGTCATTGCGTTCTTTGGTCAGGCGTTGAAGGCGACTTTGGGATTGGATGCTGCTCCTTCTCTGATTCCTTCTTCCTGTACCTGAATCCTTACGTCGAGGAAATTAAATTCAACCCCTCGGACAAAATTGAGATTCAAGTAAACCCGCATTAAAATTCACAAAAGAGAGGTCAATTTTTTAGGCAATTAAGGAATACTTTAACTGGGAAAGTTGGCTGATGTATTGTTCGATCATTTTTGGTGATATTGGCTCGTTTAAGGTCGGGTTAGCGAGGTCAAAGATGATGTCATTAATGATAGCTTCGTAATCTGTTTCATAGGCGATATCTTCTCTGCATTCGATGGCATCGGCCCAGTTTTCTAGGTCGGTGGCAGATAGAGCGTTATTGAGATAGCGATCAAGAATATCGATCAGATGCTCTTTTTTTAGGGTGATAATTGCTTCGCTACTGTCCCAAGGAAAGGTTTTTAGGATAGGGAGGATAGTTGATAGGGGTTGGTCAAAGTTGACTAGGGCGTTGAGGTATTCTTGTCTAGTTTTCATGGGTATTTTTGTTTGATCTGAACAATATAGTAATTATAATCTTTTGGTAACTGTCCATTTTGAACGCCGATTAAAGGGTAAACTATGAAAATAGACTATGATCGAGCCGCTAATGCCGCTTATATTCGTCGTTTTGAGGGAAAGGTTATTGATTCTGAGGAAGTAGCGCCGGGGATTGTCTATGATTACAATGAGACGGATAGGGTTGTGGGGATTGAGATTTTAGGAGTCAAACAGAGAACGGCCGAACAATTCAAAAATATTGATTTTCCGTTGGAAGAGAGTGAAAAACAAGAGATTAGACAATGGTTCGGAAAGTTAATACTAAATTGTTAAGTGATGTGAGAAATTCAGGTTCTTCGTTACTTAGTATGGTTCGAGCGGGGGGCATAAATCGACTAAATCCTTATCTGGCAATAGATTTAATTGATTAGTTCGCTCTAGCTCGAAAATAATTGACAAAAATCGCCAAATGTCTTTCTCTATAAGAGTTT
>NZ_JAPZRB010000453.1:0-2326 GCF_027531105.1 Microcystis sp. LE18-22.4A | reverse complement strand
AGAAGTTTGAGCGTAGCCTACTCTTTCTTGTCTTTCATACCAAGCTTGTGTTCGTTCGTGGAGAGCTTTATTGTAAACTAATCTTACACAGCCCAATGTGCGCCGCAATAGCGACTCTTGTTCTGGTGTGGGGTAAAATCGGTAAGAATAGGCTTTTTCCATGTCTCACATTTTAGCATATATTTCGTAAATGTGCTAATATTTAACAGTAAATCCGTCGTTCTACGACGGGGTTTCAGACCCAAAATTTTCGATGAGCGAATTTCTTCCCATGAAACCCCAATTTCTAGAGCGGTTTTACAACTCAAACAAGTATGCAGACATCTTCAACAAAGACCAATAACGCTCTGGGATAGTGAGTACGGATGCGCTCCCTTTGTTAAAGAAACAGCAAACATTAATGCAGATCAACTAATTCGGCTACGCCCTAATCGCTGTATTTATGCAGAACCTCCCCAATATCAAGGAAATGGGAGACCGAAAAAACATGGTGAAAAAATGAAATTATCTGACCCAGAAACTTGGGCAGTTCCAGTAGAAAGTATTGAGATTGATGACCAAACTTGGGGGGTCGTAAAAATTTCGAGATGGAATCGTTTTCATTTTGAACAATCGGCTGATTATCCCATGTCTATAATCTTGGTTCAACCTCAGGGGAAAAAACTCTCTCAAAGGTCTACTACACCAATGTGGTTGGCTTGGATAGGAGAAGAAGAAATATGCTCAATCGACCTGTGGAAATTGTATTTAAGACGCTTTCTCCTTGAGCATTGGAATCGTTTTATGAAGCAAAGATTACACTGGACTTTACCTAAACTAGGAACCACTGAGAAGGGTCAAAGGTGGAGTGATTTAATCCCTATTATGACATGGCAATTATGGTGAGCTTCGTGAGATTATAGAAGATAATCCCTTACCTTGGCAAAAGCCTTTACCTGTGGAGAAATTAACCCCTGGAAGAGTGGCACAAAGCTTTTTGGGACTTTTGGTCGAGATAGGCACACCCGCCAAACCGCCAAAACCCAGAGGAAAGTCCCCAGGTTGGGAGAAGGGAAAAAACGTCACAAAAAAACTCGTTATCCGACGGTGAAAAAGACAGTTACTCGACAGAAAAAAGAGACAAAAGAGGCAGCTTAAAACAAGAATTGATCATATTTCTGACCATTCTTAGCTTTCCGACAGGCTAAGACAAATTTCAATGTGCTTCCCCCGACATCAAACGGCACAGTCCAGTCTAAACTCCAGATTCCAGCATATATTTTGTAAATGTGCTAATATTCAACAGTAAAGCCGTCGTAGAACGACGGAGTTTCAGACCCAAAATTTTCGATGAACAGAGACATCATTACTGGAATGGACGGCGAGATTTATGCCAGACGCGATCTGAGTCGGGAGTGGGGCGGGGCGATCGATCTGGGAACGGCGAGGACAGGAAAAAGTTTCGGCGTTGACGGTCATTTAGGGGAAACTAATTGCCTCGGCGTTTGGGATAGTGTGGACAGACTCAGATTCAGGACTTCGCGTAACCTTCGTCTGGAACTCGCCACCGACCCCAAGGTGATCACCGAGTTGGTCCGACTCGATAGTAAGGGTGTCGCCACCGTCGTCGGTTCGGTTGAATACGGCGCTCGATTATCCTTGAATTTAACACCGGGTCGCTACGGCCTCAGTTTCTTTGTCGAGGGAGATTTGATCTCTTATCAGGTTAATGCGAGTTTTAGCTAGGGAACAAACGATTTCTAGAATCTTAACCATTGAAGCTGTTCTAGCTTCAATGGCCATAACCCAAGAAATAACAAGTTGATAGCTGAATGCTGATCGCTGATGACTGATCGCTAACGACTGATGACTGATTACTAGAACTCTTGCCAATTAATTATATGTTATAATGGTGGGTTAACTAATTTTCCCAAAAAACATAGTTAATTAGTACATTTGTTCTGAATGAAAACCTGAAGTTTAACTTTTAACCCAAAACTCTTTAGATATGCTTTAATTTGGTTGTCAAAACCTCTTTATTTAAGCAGCACAAACTATCTCAATTATAAAAATTGAGAATAAATTCTCCTTGACTTGATTAATGTTTGGCAACTTTTAATAAGTTGCTATACCTATCCCTAACTCATAGTTATAAACAGCCGCCAACAGGTTAATTCTTAAACTATATCTTCGACGACGATTCCGATATTTAGGGTTAGCTGAATAAATCTAAAAACCTTGTTGGGTAAGACTTTTAGACTTTTTGTCAATCAAAAAGTACCAGATATGGGAGTGGTCGGGGGGAAAATTCCGGGACTTTTTCCCTGAAAATTAGGTAATTTACCCG
>NZ_JAPZRB010000191.1:0-2445 GCF_027531105.1 Microcystis sp. LE18-22.4A | reverse complement strand
CGCGATAGTATAGGGACAAAACTCTGGAAAAATGCTAAGGATTAAACCCGTTTGTCTGGCGGCTTCTCGACGCGCTCTGGTGTATTCCTTATCCAAAATTTGCGCGGGATAACCGCGTAAACTGGGACTATCCTCTAATTTACGACGAATTTGCGATCGCCCATCATTGATGGAATCCAGCCAACTATCGGAGCGCCGTTGGGGTTGATATTGCCACTTGAGCAGATGAAGCAAAATTCGCTCCATTTGAGAACCAATCGCACTGCGTTCACTTTTCCCCAAATCCTCGATTTCCTCGATTAAATGCTCCCAGTCAATGGCATCCCAGCGTTGTTCCCGCAAAAGTTGAGCCGTATCCCGGGCCCAGAGAATTAAATCGCAATCGTAGGTGGTTGGCATAACCGGTTCCCTGTTTTTCAAGCTTTTCGGGTGGGATTGTGGGGTTAATTCTGTTAGGTTAACGATCCGGCGTTTTCTTAATGATAACTGATTACTGTCAGAGGTAAGGTCAAAAAGCCTGTGAACCCTGTATCAATAACAGCATCAATTACTTGCCTCTGTTTACTCTCATTGCTTACGACTAACCTAAGCCTCGCCTCGCAGTTTTGATCAACAATTCCGTTCATCATAAAGTTAAAGCAGACGACCTACGCCAAAGCGGTGAACGCCTTTATGTCCAATTCGGACACGCCAGATTTGAGCATCAGGGTTTCGTTCAAGCAATCGATTAGAAGCAGTTATTGTGTCATTGGCAAGCTCAAAAGCCCCTGTTTCTATATCTATGGCTACAATCTTCCCATGATTGCCTTCCTCGACTTGGGGGCGCACCTGAGATTGATAAATCTCATTACCACGTCGGGCGAATTCTTCTTTGCTGTAGCGGAGTTGATTAACTGTCATTGGCCTGACCCCGTTGCAACTTTTGCCCCTCTATTTTAACCTAAACATTGGCAATCTTCGCTAACATTTCTCAACTGGGACCACAAAGGCTGCATCGCACTTAGACTCACAGTTTCAATCAATGTGCATGGTGCGTTCCCCAAAATCGATCGCTGGAGCGGTAGAAGTTGCCTTAGGGAACTCACCCTACGATAGTGCGATCGCATTATGAGGCGGTGCGCTCTGCTACGCAGTGCCTTTGACATCGCAGTGCGTTATACCTTAGCTCTTCGCAGACGCAGTTCTCTGTAACTCTTCCCATCGAACTCCATGACGCAGGCTCGATCAAAAGAGCTTAGATACTCATTATTCATCAACTGCTCATGCGGGCGAAGCATACTTGCGCCGACGCTGCCATCTAAGACAAGTAAAAGCAATGCCTCATCAAATCCATCACGCCATTTCAGAATATTCCGTTCTTTGTCGTCAAGTGCATTCTGTATTAGTTCGTCTGTTGTTTCACCGACCCAAAAGCTATCTGTGTAACTCCAATGAGGGGGGTGATCCCCTTCAAGTCGCATTACGCGAACATAGTCGATTTCTTCAGGCCAATCCGGCCCCCACAACTTTTCAGCACGCAAGGTGAAATAATCTCCAATTTTAGGATCATACTTCTCAACCAATTTCACTAGCATCTCAGCTATTTTTCTTTCTCGCCTTGCGATCAGGTCAGCATCACGATAACTGCTAAAGGATACCTGGACATCAATCCATTTGTCGCTACGCCTTGAATGAATGTGGGAACAAGTTTTAACTACAGATTCATATATGCCACGACGCTTACGGTCGCGACTGCCAGACCCCTCTTTCTCGTCATTGAATAGATTCCTGATTTCGATTCCAATCGTAATAGAATCAATTCTTGCTATGATATCGGGTCTTTCCAGGTGATCTGGCACGTGCAGTTCTGCGTAGTGGCTCAATCCTCCTGCATCACGAAATAGCTTGACTACGTTTAGCTCGTAAAGTTTTTGGCTTTCTCTGGTCATGGCTCTAATCGGTATAACTACATATTATAGGTCAACTTTCTGCATAACAATTTCCAGAGCAACGATATAGGTCAACTTTCTGTATGTCACCCGGTCTTACAACACATATACTAATTTGTCAATAGTTAGCAATATTTAATCTGCTTATACTTCGAGTTTTGGTCTGAAAATGGGCGATCAATCCCACATTCCGCACCCTCAACTGTCACATAATACTAAATCGGTTGAGCAACGCACAGAAAACGGGTTTCTCCGAGAAACCCGTTTTCTGCTCATGCACTCATGCAAAAAGGGAGAATAAATAATCAGTCTTTAATAACCGGATTTAGGATTATTTAACCTTTAATCAAGGCTATCACTGGGCAACCAATCTTCGATCACCTGCGCGATAGTATAGGGACAAAACTCTGGAAAAATGCTAAGGATTAAACCCGTTTGTCTGGCGGCTTCTCGACGCGCTCTGGTGTATTCCTTATCCAAAATTTGCGCGGGATAACCGCGTAAACTGGGACTATCC
>NZ_JAPZRB010000269.1:0-6307 GCF_027531105.1 Microcystis sp. LE18-22.4A | reverse complement strand
AATGGGGCGAAAGTCTGTGGACTCTGTGTAAGACAGTACATGGTTTTTTAACTGTGGTATGCGACGGTGGTGGAAGCAGAAACTTAAATCGTGAGGTTTAGGAATCGCCGCACTTTTAGGGCGGCGAGGATGTCAACAGGTTCGGTTTCACCGTCCCGTTAACGTAGTCGCCAGCTTCCGCAAACGCTTTCAGTGTCGCCTCGATAGCGGCGACCTGTTCGGGTGTTACCTGGAGTTGGCAAGATACGGTCAGGACTTGTTTCATCCCCTCATTAATAATAGACCTCTTGTAAAAATCAAAAATTGTTGTTAGGGTTAGGAGTCAGGAGTCAGTAGTCAGTAGTCAGGAGAATTAAGAATGAATAATAATCAATTAAACGGTCTATTTCCAGATTTTATGTAATTTAATCCTTGTTTTTGCCGTTTTTGAATCCTCAAAAATTAATTATGCAAGAGGTTTAATCAATACATGAGGATTTTGAGGAAGATGCAAGAATTTATTGGCGATTTTTGGGGCATCGAACCCCTCAAAGCCGAACAGTAGGGACTCATGCGGTTTCGTTGAGAAAATTGTCGGAAAAGAGATATTAGCTCAGAAAGCGATTATACTCAATGATCGAAGACTATTGGCCGGCGATCGATGAACCAAGACAACGAGATTAGTCACTTACTAGACCTCATGCCTGCTTCGGGACGGATGATGACGCGCATTGTCAGCAAACCCGAAAGCACCAAGGTAATCGAAACTAATTTTCCCCTGCCCTGGCAAAGAGGAGTCAGACCGATTCAAATTAATTTTGACCTCTGGCGGCAATTATCAAGACCCCAACGGGATCTAGTCTTGTTAAGGGCCGTCTCTGTTTTAACGGCAGTAAAATGGTTTAAACCCGATCTCGATCGATTAATTGCTCTGGCTGGTATGATCGGTTTAACCGTGGAAACCCTGCAAACCGATGCCGTCGGTATGGCAGTAGCGGGGGGTTTAACTGCCTTGGCAATTAACCGGATTTGGCGGGAAAAACGCAGCCCCCAACGGGAATTAGATGCGGATGAAGCGGCCCTAAAAGTGGCCGTTAGACGCGGTTACACGGAAACCGAGGCCGCTAAGGGTTTATTATCGGCTATTGAGACTATAGCTGAAATTGAGGGGCGATCGAGTCTCAATTTTAACGAGTTATTGCGCTGTCAAAATCTGAAAAAATTAGCCAATCTCTCCTTTGTTGGTGTTCCCGATCAGGTGAGACAATCTTAAGGTCAGTAGCCGGTCGTCAGGAGTCAGGAGGCAATAGGTAATCTCCCCCCCCTCTGTCACCCATTCCGGCGTTCCCTGTTCCCTAAAATCAGAGAGTCTGTAAACTTAAAATAACTACTATAAAAATATTTTTCCCTTTGCCCAATGGCTGCAATTGACTCTTTAGAAAAAGCCTTAAAATATCACTTTGGCTACGATCAATTTCGACCGAATCAACGCCAAATAATTGAGGCTGCTTTAAACAATCAGGATTTATTAGTAATTATGCCCACCGGAGGCGGTAAATCTCTCTGTTTTCAGCTACCCGCTTTAATCAAAAAAGGGGTGACGGTGGTGGTTTCTCCCCTAATTGCTTTAATGCAGGATCAAGTAACTGCTTTAGCTGATAATGGCATCGGGGCAACATTTCTCAATAGCACTTTAAACGCTAAACAAGTCAGAGAAAGAGAATCTTTAATCCTGCAAGGAAAAATTAAACTGTTATATGTTGCCCCAGAAAGATTGTTATCGCCTAGTTTTTTAGATTTTTTAGCTGTTATTGATAATTACCTCGGTTTAGCCTGTTTAGCAGTGGATGAAGCTCACTGTGTCTCCGATTGGGGTCATGATTTCCGCCCTGAATATCGACAAATTAAACAAGTTCGTCAACGCTTTCCCTCCGTGCCAATTCTGGCTTTAACTGCCACCGCTACCCAACAGGTTAGAGAAGATATTATCCAACAATTAGGATTGCGAGATACTTCCATTCATATTGCTAGTTTTAATCGTCCTAATCTTTATTATGAAGTTCAACCTAAAACCAGTAAATCTTATCAGCAATTGTATCAATATATTAAAGGACAAAAAGGAGCAGGAATAGTTTACTGTATCAGCCGCAAAACCGTCGATAAAGTTGCTGAACAGTTGCAAAAAGATGGTATTAATGCCCTACCCTATCACGCGGGTATGGAGGATCGGGAAAGAAGTAACAATCAAACCCGTTTTATTCGGGATGATGTGCAGATTATGGTGGCAACAATTGCCTTCGGTATGGGGATTAATAAACCGGATGTACGCTTTGTCATTCATTACGATTTACCCCGCAATTTAGAGGGATATTATCAAGAATCAGGCCGTGCGGGTAGGGACGGAGAACCAGCTAAATGTACCCTCTTTTTTAGCTTTGCAGATGCCAGAAAAATTGAGTATTTTATTAACCAAAAAACCGAGCAAAATGAACAACAGAAAGCTCGTCAACAATTGCGACAAGTGTTAGATTATGCTGAAGGGACTGAATGTAGAAGATCGAGCGTCCTAGGTTACTTTGGAGAAAGTTTTGCGGGTAACTGTGGTAACTGTGATAACTGTCGGAATGGTACAAATAACCAGGATTGGACGATCGAAGCACAAAAATTTTTATCCTGTGTGGCGCGGACGGGACAGAAATTCGGTATGATGCACATAATCAACGTACTCAGGGGAGGAAAAGGTGAAAGAATCACCCAATATCAACACCATTTATTATCTACTTATGGCATCGGTAAAGATAAAACTGTGGAGGAGTGGAAACGTTTAAGTCGTTCCCTTGTCCAGCAAAATATATTAGTAGAAACTGAAGACGATTTTAGAATCTTGAAACTGAATCAACACAGTTGGGAAGTGATGCGGAAACAACGTTCCGTGTTTATTGCCGTCCCCCAAAAAGCTAACGGTCAAATCGTGGGAGACGACAATCCCAATATGGTGGAAAGTGATTTATTATTCGAGCGCTTGCGGCAACTGCGGAAAAAAATTGCCGATAGTCAAGGGGTTCCTCCCTACGTTATTTTCCATGATTCTAGTCTGCGTTTGATGGCCCAATCGAAACCCCGGAATTTGGGGCAGTTTCGTCAAATTTCTGGAGTAGTACACAGTAAAGTACAACAGTATGGGGATATATTTATAGCGGCAATTAATGATTTTTGTCAGGATAGTCTTCCCTCTACTCAATTCCTCACTCTCCAATACTATCAAGATGGGTTGAATGCGGAAGAAATCGCTCGCAAAAGAAGCTTAAAAGTCTCAACCATCTATGAACATTTAGCTAAATTGCTAGAAGCGGGTTACGAAATTGATATTAATCAGTTAGTCTCTAAAAATAAACAGGAATATATTCGTTTAGTGATCGAAAAAGTGGGTGATCGATCCCTGAAAACTCTCAAAGAAAATCTGGGAGATAATTATAGTTATGAGGAAATTAAATTAGTTGTTGCTTGGCAAAGACGACCCCGGCAATAGGGCTAGAGCAACTCTTTTGATGCAACCCTCCACTTTAAAAGCGATAATAGATAATCAGTCTTTAACAACCAGATTTAGTATCACAACCAGTGGGTTAATCCGCTCAAAAATTGCTTTTTTCGGGGTTGAAAAATTTTCAACCCCGATTTTTATCATCCGGGAAAAATAACTTCTAGGGGAGCGGGAATCATCTCGCTACGAAAGTCAAGAATCTGGACTAGGATTAAATAGGCAACGGCGATTAAAATCGAAATTGCTCCCGTGATAATGGCGATAATTTTAGCAGAATTCATATAATTAACCGTTAATTTCCTGAGATTATTGATCTATTGCCGCAAAAGCTACCGAAATTTATTCTCATCTACGATTGCGAGGATAAACAATTCAAACTGAAGATATCTTACAGCACAATTCTCCGAGGCGATCGAGAGGAGGAAAATCTTTACCGAATCAAGGTTAGTTACGGTTAAAGAGATTTTGCCATCAGTTCCACGAAAGAATAGGGTTTATCAGCTAGGAGAACATTCAGAATTTTGACTAATCCCGAACTGAGGTTTAGGTTGAAACCCAGTTTGACGAGAGATAGTCCTTGCGGCTCAATATATAGATTAACATCTATGGTAAAGCTTACAATTATTTGTTATTTGAATCTATACAACCAGCAAAACCCTTGCTATAATCGACAATACATGGTAATAGACCAATTCCATCCACTGCATCCGCATCGGCATCCTCAAAGTTGATCAACCTCGCTTTGTTTTAAGGTAGGCTAAGGTCTGCCTTACTTTTTTGGGTTGGGAATCACCGTCCGTTTACGGCGGTGAGGATGTCAATAAAGCTTAATTATCAGGAAAAAGCTCTGATCGTGTCTAAATTCTAGCTTTCTTTCGGGGCAAGCTTTCGGGTGATCAATAACTAACAGAAACTAAATTTTCGAGTTGTTGTTAGAAAATAGGCGAGCGCTCGCTTATAAAATAAGAGTTTCAGCACTTATGTGTTGACAGGGATTTTCCGAGATAGAAGAGCGATAAGATTTTTATTCACCTATGATAAACCTATGGCCTAAAATAATCATAAGGAGACAACATCACTCAATTTAAACTACTGACAGGAGAAGGAAAAGTCGGGACATACGGCGACTTGTTAAAATTAGGTAGTAGGGGAGATAACTTAACCCCTCATCATCTACCATCCAATGCGTATATGAAAGCGAAAATCAAAGGTTACACAACTAATCAAGGAATTGCTATCATGATGGAACACTTATCCCCCGGAAAAGGAGGTCGTCATCGTCAAACCTTATCTTATGGTAAAAGTCCAGACTTAACCCTTTCCCCTCGACAAACCTTAGCACAAGAAGTTTGGGATATTCGCTCAATTTATCTAGGTCAAGGATTATATAATGCAGATATTAGAAAGGGATTACAAGAACTCATTCAACTTAATAAAACTACCTGGTCAACCTTTTTTGATTAAGGAGCAACAACCCCATGAATTTAATAAAAATACTACAAGAGAATCGCTTAATGAAAACATCCCAAGAAATTAACTTATTTGAGGAAACATTAGAAAAACTTACCAAATATCCTGATGATAAACATTTAAAAGACTTACATCTTATCCTAGATGATAACTGTGAACATCCTGAAATTATGTTTAGTTTAGTGCATTTTTTAGAAGATTTTGAACCCCAACAACAAATACAAGCTTTTATTGAAGTGATTCCTCAATTAATGATAACTGCACCAGAATGGACAAAAATCATTCACTATCGAATGATTAATGATGAATCTGCTGTTAAAATTTATCAGAATAGTCTGGAATTAGCCAATCAAAAAACACCTCATTTTTTGTATCAACTTTTACTAGAAAGCGTCAAAAATTATATTAATTCATCCTCGGAGGTCATCTTAACCTAAATTTTTGTATGACTTATAGAAATTAAAATGATATTTTGGTATCTGTAATCCCTTAAAAAATGTCGCTTTTTCTGGCATTTGTTCAACCTTGATTAATTTAATTTGAGACTCAGTGACTTCCCCCAACCCCCCAAAAGCCTGGATTGGGTAATAAAATCAAAAGTAAACCGCTCAACTAAACTTACTCAAACTTACTTAAAAGCCTGAAAGCTTAGTCATTCGTAGTGGGTCAAGCACGGAGCGGATTAAACGGCAAACCCTTTATTCCCTGGTCAATGACATCAGGAATTACTTTTCTAATGATGTTAAATGACCCATTGACATCGGCATTTAACAACTGATTTGTTCCCATTTTATACAGTCCCCTAGCTAACCTTTTTCCCTTAAATAATGGTTTTTCTTCACCATATTTAGGTAACTCATCCCTATCTAAAGCACTGGATTGTGAGGTATAGGATTCTTCAGTTATTATGACTTTTATTCCTTTTAATTGAGCTTTGTAGGTTAACATTTCTATTAATCTATAATGGGGAATATTAACAAATTGTTGATTATTCCTTTTTCCTAGATTAAGACATTGTTTTATCCGCTCATTATGCCCAATTATTAATGTCCCTATTTGAGGTCGAATACACCAATCTATTACTCTTTTACTGGCTGTGTGTAGATAATTTTCTACTCGACAGTTTCGTTTATGGGTTAGGAATATCAATCTCTTAGATGAGGGTTGATTATTTCTGGTTTTCAGTTGAGATTGTAAGCGGGAACGTTGTTTGTTGTAGAAGGTGTTAATTGCTTTTAACGGTCTGCCATTTACCAAAAGAGGTGCTACACCTGTTTGATTTGTAGTTACAGCCATTAAGTTATTAACTCCTAAATC
>NZ_JAPZRB010000307.1:0-2848 GCF_027531105.1 Microcystis sp. LE18-22.4A | reverse complement strand
TTTGTGGAAGCCTTGGCAGCTTTTCGGACAGCGATGTCTTTCCGTTTCTTTGAGTGGCTGACCGAGAATCGGGATGTGTTTGCCGCTTACAAAGCCAGTTTAGGCTTTGTTTGGGCTTGAAATTTGTTTAAGTCCCACTAGACAAAAATAATTACTTTTTCAAAAAAACACTTTTCTATTTTTTTGTTGGGTATTTTATTCTCTGGAAGTCCCTTATTGCCATTTGCTGGTCATGTACAAAAAAATACTCTCTTTAACCCTTTTTCCTTTAGGGATTGCTTCCACTGCCTTGCTGCCAGTATCATCTGCTCAAGCGGTCACGGTGGCCAGTGATTGGATTGGTGCAGCCACTCAAGGTGTTAGAAATCAACCCCAGGGACCAACGGTAGCTTCTCGGCTCTATGGCATCCTTGGCACTGCTATGTACGATGCTTGGTCAGCCTACGAAGCTACCCCCATTAGTACCGTTCTGGGAGATACTTTACAACGTCCTACGAGCGAAAATACTCAGGCCAATAAACAGGAAGCGATTAGTTTTGCCGCCTATCGGGTGTTAACGGAACTGCTACCCACACAAACGGCTAATTTGACTGCTCGGATGAATAGTCTCGGTTACGACCCCAACAATACCAGCACCGATACCACTACGGCAGCGGGAATCGGTAACACCATCGCCGCCACACTGATGAATGCCCGTCGTAATGACGGTTCCAATCAGTTAAACAACTACGTTGATACCATCGGTTACAGCACCCCCAACACTCCCACTCAAGTGGTCGATATCGAACTCTGGACTCCGGAGAGTGTTCCCATCGATTCTGGTTCACCCCTACAGAAATATCTGACCCCTCACTGGGGAACGGTAGAATCCTTCTCTTTAACCGATAATGCACAATATCGTCCCCCTGAAATTATCCCTCCTTTTCTGTTAGATCCCAACGCTTCGGCGGATTTACAGGCGGGAACGATCACCAGGGCTGATGGTACGGTTGTTCCTATTAGTGCTGCATTAGTGGGAGTAGATATCAATCCCGCTTTCATCCAGCAGGCGGTTGATGTGGTGGCATTCAGTGCCAATCTCACCGACGAACAGAAACTAATCGCCGAATTTTGGGAAGATGGCCCTGGAACCCCCTTCCCTCCGGGTACATGGATGGAGTTCGGGCAAGATATCTCCCAGCGGGATAATAATACTCTCGACGAAGATGTGCAGTTATTCTTCGCCCTCGGTAATGCAGTCATGGACGCGGGGATTGCCACCTGGGAAGCGAAACTATCCTATAATTCTGCCCGTCCCGTGCGCGTGATTCGCGAGTTAGGTCGCTTGGGTTTAATCGGGACTGACAGTAACGGCGATGGAGTCTTTGAAATTAACGCTTGGGGCGGCCCCGGTTTAGGCACAATCACTATTCCCGCTACCCAATTTCTCACCTACCAGAATCCCTTTGGTCCTCCTTCGCCCCCCTTCGCCGAATATACCTCTGGCCATAGTGCCTTTAGTGCCGCTGGGGCGGAAATCCTGCGTCTTTTCACTGGTAGTGATGTTTTTGGTGGTTCTGTCACCTTTGCCCCCGGTACTTCAGCTTTTGAACCGGGCATCACTCCGAGTAGTCCGGTAACTCTTTCTTGGGATACTTTCTCAGAAGCGGCCGACGAAGCCGGTATTTCTCGTCGTTATGGCGGTATTCACTTCCTCGACGGCGATATTCAAGGCAGAATTTTAGGTCGCAGGGTGGGGGGAAGTGTTTGGAACCGCTCTCAATTCTTTATCAACGGTGGCGTTACTACTCCAGAAGCGGATAATGTTCTCGCCCTCTTGACCCTAGTCGGTATTTTCTCCCTAACACGCCTGAGAAAAAGCAAAATTAAATAAAAATTAGACATTTTGCTAAATTTCCTAGAGACGTTGCCCCCAACGTCTCTATTTTACTTTCTCCCTAGTCTGCCGATCCCACAAGCCGAAAATAGGGAGATTAGCTCCGATCGCTTGTTATACTTGTCTAGGATAGAAATTACCGCTCCTCACCCCTGACTGTTAATGATTTTTACTGAATTAGTTTTGCAAAATTTCGGACCCTACGCTGGTCGTCAAGTGATTAATTTACGTCCTGAAAAAGATAACAATCCCTGTCCGATTATCCTTTTAGGAGGCATGAATGGGGGCGGTAAAACTACTTTAATGGATGCGATTCGTTTGGCTTTGTACGGTGCGCAGGCGAAGTGTTCTACTCGCAATAATTTAAGTTATGCCGAGTTTCTTAGTCAGGCAGTTAATAATCAAGCTTCCCTCATCGATCAAGCTAGAATTGAACTGGCTTTTGAACATCTAGTTAATGAACAATGGCGACAATATCGTATCGTTAGATACTGGACAAAACAGCCTAAAGATGGTAAGGATACCCTCGGTATTTTAGATGAAGATTGGCCCGATCCTGCCTTAGCTAATACCTGAACTTTCCCCCATATATATATATACTATAACAGCCAAAACCCTTATCCATCAATGGATATAGCCCTTAACATTTCTTGATGTACCCATGTAATTTGTAATATTTCTTAATGGATAAAAATTCTCTCCATTTGCTAAAATAGTGGTCATGTACATAGAAAAAGTTCCTAACCGTAATTCCCAGCAATTCTCATTTTAAAAAGTAACAAGTGATACAGACAGAAACAAAGCTTTAAGCAAGCTACAAAATGCGCTCCTGCGAGTGCGACTGCATCGCAGAGAAGTGAGTATATAGAGTATTTATACTCAAAATATTTGAAAGATGGGAGAAATCTAGAACAAAAGTTCTCTACATCAGAAAGAGAACCAAATAAAAATTGATGATTGTTGTCTGTTGAG
>NZ_JAPZRB010000255.1:0-23893 GCF_027531105.1 Microcystis sp. LE18-22.4A | reverse complement strand
GATCGATCCCCGCAACTTTACCGATTTCTTTAATCTTATCGGCAGCTCAGTGGACTAACAGGCGGTAATTTTGACAAATTCGGGAATTAACTAGGGTCTGCTGAATAAATCTAAAAACCTTGCTGGATAAGACTTTTAGCCATTTTTGAAATCCAAAAGTACCAGATATGGGAGTGATCAGGGGTAAATTCAGGGACTTTTTCCCTGAAAATTAGGTAATTGACCCCCTCAAAATCGGTAAAACCCCACACCCCACACCCCACACCCTACACCCTGCTCCTAGGAAAAACTTTTTCAGCAAACCCTATGTATGGGGGAAGTCCAGTTATTCAGCAGACCCTATCTAAACGAAAAAAAAGGAGTGAAAAAAATCACTCCTACTGATAATCAGAAGAAAAAATGGCTTAAACCTAGAGAGCGTTTGCCCCCGCTACTACTTCTAACAATTCTTGGGTAATAGCGGCTTGACGCGCCTTATTGTAGGTACGGCTTAAAGTCCCAATCAACTCGCTGGCGTTTTCGCTGGCGTTACTCATCGCCGTCATCCGCGCTGCCAATTCACTAGCTGCCGATTCCTGGAGAGCGCGCAGTAATTGGTTATTTAAGTACAAAGGTAGGAGAGAATCGAGGATTTGGACGGGATTCTGCTCAAAAATCATGTCTTGGGGAAAAACCTGCGCCGGTTGGCTGGCCATTTTTTCCCGTTGTACCTTAAATTTTCCTTCTTTAGTCACCAAACGGAAAATCTCGTCATCCTGTACCGCTAAACCTTGGGTAGTTAAAGGTAACAGGGTTTGAATCACCGGAGTGGCACTGATCAGGGAGATAAAACGAGTATAAATTAACTCGACGCGATCGACTGTTTCCGATAAAAATAAGGAAAGCAATTCATCCCCAATAGTGCCAGCTTCATCGGCAGTGGGAATCTGTTCGAGGTTAATAAATTTAGCGGCAATGGGAGCATTCCGGCGCTCGAAATATTGTGCCGCTTTCCGGCCGGCAACAACTAATTGATAGTTAATCCCTTGCTCTTTTAATTCATTCATCCGTTGTTCGGCACGACGGATGACGTTAGTATTATAACCGCCACAAAGACCTCGATCGCCTGTGACTACTAACAGAGCCACGGTTTTTACTTCCCGTTGGGCCAGCAGGGGTAAATTAACATCACTAAAGGCTAAACGACCTTGGAGATTATAAAGGACCTGAGCGAGGGCATCGGCAAAAGGACGGGTACAGAGAACTTGTTCTTGGGCGCGGCGCACTTTTGCGGCCGCCACCAGACGCATGGCCTCGGTAATTTTTTTGGTATTTTTGACCGATTGAATTT
This sequence comes from Microcystis sp. LE18-22.4A, assembly GCF_027531105.1. Taxonomy (NCBI): domain Bacteria; kingdom Bacillati; phylum Cyanobacteriota; class Cyanophyceae; order Chroococcales; family Microcystaceae; genus Microcystis; species Microcystis sp. LE18-22.4A. Next base: position 22,563 of record NZ_JAPZRB010000255.1, on the reverse strand, counting down.
GGTCGCGAATCGCTTTGAGATTAGGCATAATTCAGTTATCAGTTATCAGTTATCAGTTATCAGTCATCAGTTATCAGTTATCAGTTATCAGTTATCAGATTGGAGTTTTAAGTGAGCAGTATGTGTTAAGTGAGCAGTATGTGTTAAGTGAGCAGTACTAAATAGCAGTTTCTGGCCATCTTTTCACTGTTTACTGATCACTGTTTACTGATCACTGTTTACTGGTCACTGTTTACTGATCACTGATCACTGATAACTGAAAAGGCTGACAGCTTAAAGCTCACAGAAGTTTACTTGAAAGCCTGTTTGTACTCATTGATGCCATCTTTGAGCAGGCCTTCCGCTTCGTCGTTGAGTTGTTTTTCAGTGCTGACGATCTCAACGTAGCGAGGTTTGCTGGTTTTCAGGTATTCCCGTAAACCGGCGCAGAAATCGATAACTTTATCGGTGGCGATATCGTCGAGATAACCGTTTAAACCGGCATAAACCACTGCGACCTGTTCCCAAACAGCGAGGGGGAAGTTTTGGGGCTGTTTGAGGATTTGACGCAGACGTTGACCGCGAGCGAGTTGTGCTTGGGTGGCCGCATCAAGGTCAGAAGCGAATTGAGCAAAAGCTTCTAATTCGTCAAACTGGGCTAATTCGAGTTTTAATTTACCGGCAACTTTCTTCATCGCTTTCGTTTGGGCCGCCGAACCCACGCGGGATACGGAAATACCAGCGTTAATAGCGGGACGGAAACCAGCGTTAAAGAGGTCGGTGGAGAGGAATATCTGACCGTCAGTAATCGAAATTACATTGGTGGGAATGTAGGCAGAAACGTCACCTGCTTGGGTTTCGATAATCGGCAGGGCGGTCATGCTGCCACCACCGAGGGCATCGCTGAGTTTAGCGGCGCGCTCTAGTAAACGGGAGTGGAGATAGAAAACGTCGCCGGGGTAAGCTTCCCGACCGGGAGGACGACGCATGAGCAGGGATAGCTGACGATAAGCTTGAGCCTGTTTGGTGAGGTCATCGTAGATAACTAGGGTCGCTTTGCCTTTATACATGAAGTATTCGGCGATCGAAGCTCCGGTGTAGGGGGCGATATACTGGAGGGTGGCGGGGTCGTTAGCGTTAGCGGCCACCACCACGGTGTAATCCATGGCGCCTCTTTGGGTGAGGGTGTCGATTACTTGGGCGACGGTGGAGGCTTTTTGACCGATGGCGACATAGACACAGATCACGTCTTCGCTTTTCTGGTTAATGATCGTGTCAATGGCGATCGCTGTTTTACCAGTTTTTCTGTCACCGATAATTAACTCCCGTTGACCACGACCGACGGGAATCATGGCATCGATAGCGGTAATGCCGGTTTGCATCGGTTCACAGACGGATTTGCGAGCGACAATACCGGGGGCGGGGGATTCCACCAGACGGGTTTCGCTGGCGAGGATGTCCCCTTTACCGTCGATGGGACGACCGAGAGCATCAACCACGCGGCCGACTAAGGCTTCACCCACGGGAACCTGAGCGATTTTACCGGTAGCTTTCACCGTACCGCCTTCTTTAATCCCGAAACCGTCACCCATTAACACTGCACCGACGTTATCTTCTTCGAGGTTAAGGGCGATGCCGACGGTTCCATCTTCAAATTCTAATAGTTCTCCCGACATGGCTTGTTGTAGGCCGTAGATGCGGGCAGTACCGTCACCCACTTGCAGGACGGTTCCCACGTTGGAGACCTGTACTTCTTGGTTATAGGATTCGATCTGTTGACGAATAATCGTGCTAATTTCGTCGGGTCTGATAGCTACCATAGTTTAATCTGGGAAAAAGTAAAAAATTAGAAGGTGAAAAAACGGCAAAAAAGGGAGATTAGATGACCTTAGCGCAGGGAGAGGCTGAGGCGTTGTAGTTGACCGCGAATGCTGGCATCAAAGACCTGAGAACCGACTTTGATCACCACACCACCGATGAGGCTGCCATCAACTTTGGTTTTCAGTTCGACCACATTTGCCCCGGTCAGGGTTTTCACTTTGTCGATGACGATTTGTTTTTGGCTATCGTTCAATTCGGTGGCCGAGGAAACTTCCGCTAAAACGGTGTTAGTCAGCACTCTAGCCAGGGTGAGATATTGTTGACAAACGGGTTCTAAAAATTGAATCCGACGTTTATCGACTAATAACATCATGAAGTTAGTTAAATAGGGATTGGCACTGCTCCCCATTACTTGGGAAAGAACGGCTTTTTTAGCTTCTTCTTTGATCACGGGATTGCCGATAAACGCTCTTAGATCGGGAGCATTTTCCAACAATTCTAAGAGGGATTTAATTTCGCCGCCGATCGCTTCTAATTGTCCGCTGCTTTGGGCGACGGAAAGTAATGCTTGGGCGTAGGGTTCGGCGATTTCTGAACTGATTAAACTTCCCTGCATCTATTTACCTCCTAGGTTGGCCAAACTGCGATCAATTAGGGTTTGTTGTACCGATTCTTCCAGGCCGGTGCTTAACTGGGATTCCACATTAGCTAAGGCTAAAGCGGTAATTCTTTGGCGTAATTCTACTAAAACGCGATCCTGTTCCGCCGAGAGATCTTTAGCGGCACTTTCGCGCATTCTTTGAATATCGAGTTCGGCTTGGGCGGCGATGTCGGCGGTGACAGCTTTAGCTCTAGATCGAGAGTTATCGATAATTTTTTCCGCCTCTTGTTTTGCCAGGGCGAGTTTTTTCTGTTCTTCGGCGAGGGCGGTAGCGGCAATATTTTTCCGGTTTTCAGCTTCGGCTAAAGCTTCCGCAATCTTCGACTGACGTTCCCCGAGGATTTGTCCGAGAACTTTGCGGCCGTAGAAGATGATTAAACCGAGCAGAATCGAGAGGTTAAATAGGTTAGTTCCTAAGATATCGGTGTTGATGCCGAATCCCTCTGCTGCCGCTTCCTTCGCCTCCGTGGCTAATAATAAAACTGTGTCGATGATCATGATTATTGAGGGCGGGGAGTAGGTTATTCAGTTATCAGTTATCAGTTATCAGAGGTAAGTTATCAGTCTTCTAACTCCTGACGACTGAGTTCTATCTTTTTACTGATCACTGTTATTAACCAATGGCTGGGGTTTAGCGAACGAGTTCGGGGCCGAGGAGTTTTTCGAGAATTTGACGGGAAAGAGAGGCCACTTGTCCTTCTAGAGAACGAAAGGCTTCTTCTTTCTGTTGGGCAATTTCGGCGGCGACGGCTTCCTTACGGGCGATCGCTTCTTTTTGGGCTGCGGCAACTCGTTCGCTGGCTAGTTTTTGGGCCTCGGCTTGCGCTTGGGCGATAATCTCTTGGGATTGTTTACGAGCCGAACTTAATTGCAATTCGTACTCTTGTACCAGTGCTTCGGTTTTGGCTAGTTGTTCTTTGGCTCCGCTTTCTGTTTGCCGAATATACTCCGCCCGTTCATCTAAAACTTTACTGAGGGGTTTATAAAAAACGGCGTTCAGGATCACTGCCAAAAGAATAAATTGTAGTGCCATCACTGGCAGGGTGGCATCGAAATCAAACATTGATTTATTCCTGATAAATAGAAGCTATAGGCAGGTTCAAAAAAGGAAGACGATCCCCCTGCTTTAACAATGAACAGTCAGGGGGGATCAGCAAAATTCCCTTAACTAGCTATCAGCCTTCCGTCCCCAAAACCAGACTTTTTAGTTGGCTCCTTTGGCGTTTTTTGAGAGTTTTGAAAACTCTGCCGCCAAGCTGCGGACTGGGGGCTGATAGCCCACTGCTTTTTTAATTAGGCGAAGGGGTTAGCGAACAGTAAAACGAGAGCGATAACCAAGCCGTAGATGGTTAAGGATTCCATGAATGCCAAGCTGAGGAGAAGGGTACCACGAATTCTTCCTTCAGCTTCGGGTTGACGGGCGATACCGGAAACAGCTTCTCCAGAAGCGGTACCTTGACCAACGCCGGGGCCGATAGCGGCTAAACCAACGGCGAGGGCGGCGGCGATAACGGAAGCGGCAGCTACTGTGGGGTTCATGGTGATTTTTTCCTCTATTTACTAATCAATTTCAATCTGTTGTTTACAGAGCGCGTTCTCAGCCGTAAAAAATGGCTGGTTTTCTGCTCAAAACTCCCGAAAGAGTTTTTGGGAAAGAACGATCTGGGAATTCAGTTGCTCATCCTGAATTCGACCAATAATTTCTTAGTTATTATCCTATTATTTGGACACTTTTCCCTAAGAAATTTTTCTTTTTTCGTCCCTCGCTTTTAAGCGTGTTCTTCTTCGTGTTCCGATTCCAGGGCCTCATGGATATAGGCCCCGGCAAGGGTGGCGAAGACAAGGGCCTGAATAGCGCTGGTAAATAAACCGAGAGCCATCAGGGGTAGGGGTACGACTAGGGGGACAAGGAAGACTAATACGGCCACTACCAACTCGTCCGCGAGGATGTTTCCGAAAAGACGGAAGCTGAGGGAGAGGGGTTTGGTAAAGTCTTCTAAAATTTTGATCGGTAATAGCACGGGAATCGGCTCTAGGTAGTGAGCAAAGTAACCGAGTCCTTTTTTACTGATGCCCGCGTAGAAGTAAGCGAGGGAAGTCAGTAGGGCTAACGCCACCGTGGTATTGATGTCGTTAGTGGGGGCGGCTAATTCTCCTTCGGGCAGTTCGATTAACTTCCAAGGAATCAAGGCCCCTAACCAGTTAGAAACGAAAATAAATAAAAATAGGGTGCCGATGAAGGGCAACCAGGGTCGATATTCCTTTTCTCCTAGCTGGTTTTTGGCTAAATCGCGCAGAAATTCCAGAACGTACTCCATGAGGTTTTGAATACCGCCAGGAACTTTCTGGATCTTGCGGGTAGCGGCGATCGAGGCGATGATTAAGATAGCGAAGACGATCCAGGAGACCGCGATCACTTGCCCGTGAATTTTTAGTCCGCCGATGTGCCAGTACCAGTGTTGTCCCACTTCCAGGGAAGCGAGGCTATAAAAATTAAGCACACTTAAACTGTCTAACATTTTCACCTTGGAGAGATTCGGGTTCGCAAATCAGGGTTATTTTAACGGTCAAAGGGTTTAGGAATCGGCTTTCTGCTCCAACTTGAAGATGGTTTGCAGAGTATAGACGATGATCGCCCCTTTATAGGTCAAAAAACCCAAAAAAACTGGCACTATGTGCAGTTCTTGCCAACGACTGGCGATGATGATTAATCCAGCGAATAGGGCTAATCCTTTTTTGCCTACCCGATTTTTCGTTACCCCCAATTTTTCCACTTCCCCGGCCAGGAGTTTTAGGTAAACAACTCCCACCATTGCCCCTAATAGGTAATTAAGGGCGGTATTGAGGGAATAAAACAAGCACACGGGAATAAAGATCAGACCGCTTAAGATCAGGGTGGTGATCAATAAAGTGTTTTGTAGTTGATAGTATTCCCGCATCGGATCTGACGGCGGGTTGGTTTCTGGGGTTGGGGGAGATTCGATCGATGGATCAGACAAGGTACACCTAAATCAGCGATAGACTAATCTCAATATCTAGATTGCTTTCCGAGCTATGACGCTCAGGTGAGCCACAAGACATATTATCACGGCAGTGGCAACAATTATTAAGCAATTGTAAATGGCCATGATTACCCCCGCTCGCAGCCGTCAGCTTTTTTCTCTCCCCCTCCCCTGCTCCTTTTTCCCCACTTCCCCAACTCCGGCGCCCCCTCTTGCCTGTTCCCTAAAACCAGAGACTTCCTACCTCTGCTTGGGAAAAGGTAAGGGTCACTATTTTTGGCTCTTCTGGTTTCTGTGTGGAAACGGGGTCTATACTGATAGAATATCCGCAAAATAGTCCTAAAAGTCTTTACCAGTAAACATTTCACGATTCTATAAGCAAAAATTATCACACAAAGTCGAGAAGAACCCTATTATTTTTTTCTATCTTGATTTTTAAACTGAACATCTATAAGAAAAAAAGTTTTTGTGTGCTTCTCTCTGACAACAATCTCTAGGCAAAAAGCCCGAGATTTTTTTTAAAGCTGATAACTGATAACTGATCACTGATAAAAACTAACTGGGAACAATATTTAAGAAAGCATCGAAATCTTTTAATGCTTCTTGGAATTGAGTAGCAGCGAGACTAGCATCTTTTTCTTTGGCTGCCGCATCGATACGTTCAAAGTGAACGAAAAGATTTTTCGCTAACTGCTTGGCTTTTTCTTGGTCTTTGGGCAGTAAATTACGGGATAATCCTACCATTTCCTGACGCAATTGCCCCAAAGGACCGTGGATATAGGTGCGAGTATCTACCCAATTTTTGTCAGCGATGAGGTCTTGCAAAACGCTCATTTTTTGGCGAAATCCTTCTATGGGTTGGATGTAAACCTGTAACTGTTCGATTTTTTGGGGACTGTAAACGGTGGGGATAGTTGCTTGGGGACCACTGCAACTAACCAGCAGGGTAGTAACTAGGACTAAAACTAGGGAAATAATCGAGCGAAGACGTGGCATTGGTTTATATGTACTATTTAACAAGCTATTGACGTTCTCTCCCTTAACCAGTCAAGGTATCGGGACGATTTTTACTTTATCAGAATTTTGGGTTTAAAACCTCGCCCCTTTTAGGGCATCCATTGGTCACATCTTTCATTAACAAAAAGAGAAGAAACTTAAAAAGGGCTCTTCTAGGTTCTGTGTGATAAGTTGAACTTATATAGTAGCGTTCGATCTTTGTGTCCTCTGTGTCTCTGTGGTTCCTTCCACTCCCTCTCCCGCAAGACTGTATCTTAGAATACATTTTACCCACCAAACCAGGGAGAGCCTTTTCACGAGCCACAAAAAGATATTGATCAGAAAAGTTATCATTAAGTTAGAGGTTTTAAGGCTGATTCGGATAAATTATTTTTATTAATAAGTATTATACACACTTCATACAGGGCAAGCAATATGGCTTACCACCACTGTGGAATCACGACCCCATTTTGTAGTAATAGTATTTATGAGAGTTTAAGAGAGAATTTAGAACAGTTTAAGGGTAAAATTAGGGAAATAAAAGGGTAAAACTGGCTTTAGCTCCCCGTCCAATCTACCATTGATAATCTGGGTACTAAACTGAAATCTCTTTGATTACGAGTAACGACTGTAGCATTAAGTGATAATGCAATAGCAGCTATTCGCAGATCTTTTTGTAGGCGATTTTTTCGCAGAGACGGATTCTCTTTAAGTAATTGTTTGAGAAGATTATCTGCTTGGTTTGTAAAGTCTAGAATCTCAATTGTTTGCAGATATTTGACGGTTATTGAAAGTTTTGAGTAGAGTTGGGGCAGATTATTGATAGCCCAAGGATCGTTAATTTTACCCATCCAACCGTTGAAAAGTTCCTGAACAGTAATGATTGTAACGGAAATGGAATGGCGGGACGCATTAGCAATAACTTGGGGATGATTGCGAAGAATTAGGGAAATATGGTCAGTATCGAGAATATATTGAGACACAAATCTTTATCCTCTACAGATAATATGAGGGATCTACTTCACTGTCATCATCTAAAGTACGTTCTGCTTGAAGTGTATCCATGATTTCTTGAAAATCTGCGTCATTTTCAAAGATACCTGCAAATTCTCGCCAATTGGGTGAGGGGTTATCTAGGGGTGTTGTCCATGATATCGTTTCAATTTGGCTAATTTGTTCGATAAAGGTTGTTTGTAGTTGGGAAATGGCTTCTTCTTTGGTGGGTGCTTGGACTCGAAAATGAGGCAATTCAGCGATAGATACAGCATATTGACCATTTTTAAGGGTTTCTATCAGTATTTTTACCTTTAGATTAGCTGATGGTTGGGAGGGCGGGATATTGAGATTGATGACCATAGCATTTTGTTGATTTATCGCTTTACTTCCTTATTTTAAATGACTCATCTGATATATAAGGTTGTTTTAAAGAGTAGATATTTTTAATATATTCAACTAAAGGGTTGATTTTATTTTGATTTTTACAATTGATACTTAGTTCAAAAAAATTACAAAAGTGACCGTCATTAAGCCTACTATACATTGCATAGTAAATCGACATTATAATTAATTTTGTATCCGTTAAATAGTCGGCTCTTCGGTTTGTGTTATGCAATGGACGGGGGTTAGAAGGGATGTAACCCTTATATAGAAAGGCATTTAGCGATTTTTGTCAATTTAGAGCGAACTAATCAATTAAGTCTCTTGCCAGATAAGGATTTAGTCGATTTATGCCCCCCTATCGAACCATAACAAGTAACGAAGAGCCAAATAGTCTTCTATGTTAAAATTAAGCATAAATATCCTCTTGGCTCTAAATTTATATTAGAGCTATATTGCTATTTATTTTTCCCTTAGAGCCAAATTTTTTAAGATTCTTTCGATGTTTGCAGTTTCTCATCTCAGCAAAAGAGAGAAAACAGCGATCGCAAACTGCGCCTTCAAATTCTTCAAACTCCCACAAAGCAGCAATCTTAAACTTTTTCTCACGATTTGGACATTTAGACAACAACTTTAAGTCATGCTTCTCACACCTCCCAACCGACTTAAACTGGCATTCAATCCTATGACAAAGCAACTCATCATTTTTGTTCAAATTGTCTCATAAAAGCTCGATCGATCCGATCTTTCCATAACCATAATAACGGTGATTGCCATGCGAAACCGCCCCAAGATGCGATCGCTTGTTGGTCTCCTGTCCCAATTAAACTCAGATAATTTTTCTGGGGAAAATAGGGTTTTAGGGGCTGATTTTGCAGAATTCTTGCTAAATTATCGAACAGTGGTTTTCCTTGTCGGACGGCAAAAACTCCCGCTTTCGGACGGGGATAATCTGGAATCGTGGCAATATCTCCCACGGCAAAAATATGGGGATGGGAAAGAGATTGCAGATAATTATTCACTAAAATAAACCCTTTTTCATCTGTCAGTAATCCTGACGCTTTAATCCAACTAGGGGCCGAGGCAGTCGTTACCCAAATTGTATAATCCATGGGTAAAACTAAACCCGATGAACAGATAATCCGATCTGCTTGCACTGCCGTCACATCCGTTGATAAATATAATCTAATTCCCCTTTGTTTAAAAATATTCTCTAAACGTTGGCCGACCCAATTATTATGGGCTGGTAGTAGTTTTTTTCCTCGATGAATTAGAGATAAATTCAAATTACTGCTAGAGTTGAGAATTTTGGCCAAACGGGACTGCATATTTAAAGCTAATTCGACCCCGCCCGCGCCACCACCAACAATGACGATATTTAAAGTATTATTAGGGTTACTAACCGCTTTTTTCAGGATTTCTTGCCATCCTTCCCGAAAAATCGGCACCGGTTTGGCGGGAATAGCGTACTCTTTAGCACCGATAACATTATCTACTGCCGGGATGCTGCCGATATCGATCGAGAGATAATCAAAGGGAATCTGTAAAGAATTATTACAAATTACTTGACATTTTTCCGTATCTATGGAATTAGCCTTGTCTAAACAGAATTGCGCTTGAGAATACCTAGCTAGAGAAGGTAAATCGATATGAGTCTCAGCAAAATCATAAAAACCGGCGATGTGGCCGGGTAACATTCCCGAATAGGGGGTATGGGTGACATCGCTAATTAAAGTTAATTGAACGTTTTTTAGGGGTGATTGCCCCCAAAGACGAAGGGCGATCGCATGACTATGGCCACCACCGATAAAAACCAAGCGCTTGACTAAATCCATAAAAAAACGGGATTGCTGCCAGAAAAGTTAAATTCTAATGAATATATCTTCTTACACAGAAATTCTGTTGCAAAATCGAGGGTAGATAGACAAAAACTCAAGACATCGGGGCCAGGAACTTTTAACCAATGACAGTCAATTGGGATTTTGATCTTTTCGGACTCGATATTCTTAAGCAAATTCTATCTATTATCTTCGCTTCCCAATAGAGAGAAGTCTATGCAAGAAGTTTATATCGTGGCCGCAGTCCGGACTCCAATTGGTCGTTTTGGTGGGGGATTGATGGGATTATCCCCGGCCGATTTAGGGGCAACAGTGATGAAATCCGCCCTAGAAATCGCTAATTTGCCCCCAGAAGCCCTAGATTTGTACATTTTCGGCAATGTTTTGGGAGCGGGTCATGGTCAGTTAATTCCCCGGCAAGCGGCGATTAAAGCGGGAATTCCCGTAAGCGTGGACGGATATCGGGTGGATATGGTTTGTTCTTCGGGAATGATTGCCGTTAGTAACGCTGCCACCTCAATTCGCGCACGCGAAGCGGATCTCGTCCTCGCTGGTGGCATCGAATCCATGTCCCAAACCGGCTTTTTTCTCTCCCATCGGGCCCGGTGGGGTTATAAATTCCTCATGGGTGCGCCAGAACAATTAACGGATTTATTACTCCACGATGGCTTAACCGATGCTACCACGGCTGAGGTCATGGGTTCCCAAGTCGATCGCCTCTGTCTCGATCGCGGGGTTTCTCGGCAAGCATTAGACGAAATTGCCGCCTTATCCCACCAAAGAGCGGCCACAGCCACAGAAAAAGGCTGGTTTAAGGGCGAAATCGTGCCAATTGAGCTTAAATCTAAGAAAGGTTCCACAATTATTGCTCAAGATGAGGGTATTCGTTCCGATAGTACCCCAGAAGGGTTAGGAAAACTGCGGCCGGCTTTTAATCCGTCGGGAGTTTTAACTGCGGGGAATAGTAGTCAGATTTCCGATGGGGCCGCCGCTATCCTTTTAGCCAGTCAAAAAGCGGTGGATCAGTACGGTTTAAAACCAATTGCCAAAATCCTTGGCGGCGCTGTGGGTGCTGGAAAAACCGAGCGCTTCCCAGAATTCCCCGTCCTAGCGGTGAAAAAATTACTATCATCTCTAGATAAAACGATCGAAGATTTCGATTTAGTGGAAAATAACGAAGCTTTTGCCTTAAATAATCTGCTTTTTGAGATGGATCTGGGGTTAGCTAGGGAAAAACAAAACGTTCACGGTGGTGCGATCGCCTTGGGTCATCCTATCGGCGCTTCCGGCGCGCGGATTCTGGTGACGTTAATTAACGCGTTGAAAGTACAGGATAAAACCCTCGGTATGGGGGCCATCTGTCATGGGACCGGTGGCGGAACAGCGATCGCAATTGAAAGAGTTTAGGAGGAAAAAGCTATGGTATCTCTGGGACTAGAGGAGAAAGTTATCGTCGTTACGGGCGGAAATCGAGGCATTGGGGCGGCTATTGTCTCTCTTTTGATAGATTTGGGGTCCAAGGTGGCCTACACGGATTTAGCCACGGATAATCCCCAGGGTTTAGGCATTGTCGCCGACGTGACTAAGTTGGAATCTATGGAAGCGGCAGCTCAACAAATTGAAGCGGAATTGGGACCAGTGTACGGCATCGTCGCTAACGCGGGGATTACCAGAGATAACTTTTTCCCTAAATTAACGCCGCTAGATTGGGATTTAGTGATTAATGTCAACCTAAAAGGGGTTAATCACACGATTAAACCGTTTATTGAGGGAATGTACGAACGACAAGCGGGATCGATCGTTTGTATTAGTTCTATTTCCGGTGATCGCGGTAATGCCGGCCAAACTAATTACGCGGCCACAAAAGCGGCAGTTATTGGTTTAGTCAAATCCTTGGCCCGGGAAGCTGCCCGTTATAATATTCGCGCCAATGCGATTGCACCGGGGTTTATTAACACGGAAATGACTTTAGCGATTCCCGATAAAGTTCGCGATAAAATCACCGCCGAAATTCCCTGTCGTCGCTTCGGTGAACCCGCAGATATCGCCTGGGCAACTGCCTATTTACTCTCTCCTGTTGCCAGCAGTTATGTCTCTGGAGAAGTCCTCAGAGTTAATGGGGCCCATCACACCTAATCAGTTATCAGTTATCAGTTATCAGTTATCTAATTCAAAGATGGAAAATGTGTTTGTTATTGTCCCTGCTAAGTTGCTTGATAGTGGCATAAATCTATGAAATTTCAATGGGATCAAGACAAGGCAAATAACAACATCAAAAAACATAGTATATCTTTTGAAGAAGCAGTGACCGTATTTGGGGATCCATTGGCCGTAACGATTTTAGATCCCGATCATTCAGTGGGTGAGTTTCGTTTTCTGACGATAGGACAGTCAAAATCACAAAAGCTGTTAGTCATATCCCATACAGAAAGAGAAAATGAGATTCGCTTAATTAGCGCCCGTTTAGCTAGTAAACAGGAGAGAAAAAATTATGAATCAGGAGTCTGAAGAAACGGTTAATGACGAGATGCGAACTGAATATGACTTTTCTGGTGGTATTCGTGGCAAATATTATGAAGCTTATCGACAGGCTAGTAATGTGATCATTCTCGATCCCGATGTGGCGGAAATTTTTCAAGATTCAGCCTCAGTCAATGAAGCGTTAAGATTACTAGCAAAAATTGCCAAGTCTGGAAAAATATGACTTATCAGTTATCAGTTATCGGGTGTAGAGTGGGTTAGTAAACTAGCGAAATCAGTGTTAAAGGAAAAGGGCAAAAATAATGGATAAACCGACACAAGCTTGGAGTGAGATGGCCGCCGATTACGTCAATCTTTGGACAGAAACCGGGGCAAAAATGTGGTCAAGTTGGTTTGATATGATGGGGGCGATACCGACTCCTATGGGCAATATTAAACCAGAATTGCAAGAGGCAACCCAGCGCTATTTTGATAATCGGGATTTATTGATCAAATTCCTAAAATTATCGATGGAAGCTTGGGAAAGTATCTTCCCGAAAATGCAAACAGGAGAAGACTGGCAAACAATTTTAGATAATTATACCCAACAGATGCGCGGTCAACTGAATAGTTTTACTACTACCACTTCCCAAAGTAGTCAAGATGTCAGTCAACTATGGACAATTTACCTGCAACAATTACAAAGTATCAATCATTTATGGTTCGATCCTTTCGTCCTGTCAAATGACACAATAACCAAAGCTTGGTTAGGTAATACTTCTTCCTTGATCGAACTCAATAATATCTATTGGCAGAAGTTTTATGATGAAACTTTTGGCCAATGGTTACAGATGCCTTTATTGGGATTGCCGCGAGAATTTAACCGCAAATTACTCGATAGTTTTGAAACGTGGCGGGTTCTTTATCAAGCTAGTATTAACTATCAAATTGTGCTGGCTGATATTCAAGTTAAATCCTTTGAAGCTTTAACTAAAAAATTAGTTTTCTTAGCAGAAAAAGGTCAACCTGTCAAGAATTGGCGAGAATTTCAAGATGTGTGGAGTGTCGTCGCTGATGATATTTTTGAAAAGGCTTTTTGTCAACCAGAAAACCTAAAAGTACGGGGAAAATTTATTAATTCCCTCAATGATTATCGCCTCAAACAGCAGGATTTAATGGAAATTTACCTGCGATCAATGAATCTGCCTACCCGCAGCGAAGTCGATGAAATTCATCGGACTATCTATGAATTACGCAAAGAGGTAAAAAGTCTCAAAAAAACTTTAGGAGAAAAAAAAGCAGTAGAAAGTAACAATTAGTTAATTGTGCTTGACAATCAGTTATCAGTTATCAGTTATCAGTTATCAGTTATCGGATTGCAGTTTTAAGTATATAGTGTTAGGTGAAAACTTCGGAACTTTCTTTTCACTGATTACTGTTTACTGTTCACTGCTCACTGAAAAATCCCCACTTTTCTAGGAGAATTAAATTATGTGGCCATTTTTGACGCAAGTGAAACTGGAAGATTTTACCCAAGATTATCTAGAATTAACTCAAAAAAATCTCAAAGGTTTGGACAATCTCAAACGAGTTAAAGAAGAAGATATTCAGTGTGGAGTCTCGGAAAAAGAAGCAGTTTATCGGGAAGATAAAATCATTCTCTACCACTTTAAACCCGTGGTCGAAAAACCCTTCGAGATTCCCTTGTTGATGGTTTATGCTTTGGTCAATCGTCCCTACATGGTAGATTTACAGGAAGGGCGTTCTTTAGTAGCCAATCTGCTGAAATTAGGCTTAGATATCTACTTAATTGATTGGGGCTATCCCACCAGAAGCGATCGCTGGTTAACCCTTGATGATTATATCAATGGTTATGTGGATAATTGTGTCGATTTTATTCGTCAAAGTCACCATCTCGACAAAATTAATCTGTTAGGGATCTGTCAGGGAGGAACCTTTAGTTTATGCTATAGTTCCCTCTATCCCGATAAGGTAAAAAATCTGGTGACAATGGTGACACCGGTGGACTTTTATCAAACCGAGACCCTCTTAAATATGCGCGGGGGGTGTTCCTTGGGAGCCGAAGCATTAGACATCGATTTAATGGTAGATACTATGGGCAATATCCCGGGAGATTTTCTCAACTTAGAGTTTCTGGAATTGAAACCTTTACAGTTAGGTTATCAGAAATACCTTGATTTTCCTGACATCATGGAAGACGAATCAAAATTAGTTAATTTTCTGCGTATGGAAAAATGGATTTTTGATAGTCCCGACCAAGCGGGAGAATCCTATCGACAGTTTCTCAAGGATTTCTATCAGCAAAATAAACTGATTAAAGGGGAAGTGATGTTAGGAGATAAACGGGTAGATTTACACAATCTGACCATGCCAATTCTCAATCTTTATGCGGATAAAGATCACCTTGTACCTCCCGCTTCTTCCCTCGCTTTAGGGAATTATATCGGTACTTCTGACTATACCGCTTGTGCTTTCCCCGTCGGACATATCGGAATGTATGTCAGTGGCAAAGTGCAACGGGATTTACCCCCCGCTATTAGCGATTGGTTAAAAGCAAGAGCTTAACAATCCTAGAAAAGATCCCCTTTTCCAGTTTGGGAGAGGGGTTTAGCACTTTTTTTCTCTACGGGTGTAACACAATACAACACATCGATAAAAAAACATCTACGGGCAGTAAAATAAACTTTTGTAACAGAGGATGTTAAGCACTGTTGCAAGATCGGGCAGAATCGGAGAATCTCGTTTCTTTAGGCTAAACCCCTGTGGTACACTGCAAAGCGTACTCGCTCGTAAGTATGTAGGAGAAAACCTGAGTGTTAAGAGTCGCTGTTGTGGGTTCAGGGCCGGCCGGTTCTTCGGCGGCAGAAACATTAGCTAAAGCAGGCATTGAAACCTATTTATTTGAACGCAAATTAGATAATGCTAAACCCTGTGGTGGAGCGATTCCTCTCTGTATGGTGAGCGAATTTGACCTACCTCCTGAAATTATCGATCGCCGGGTGAGAAAAATGAAAATGATCTCCCCCTCTAACGTCGAAGTCGATATTAATCTCGATAATCAAGACGAATATATCGGAATGTGTCGTCGGGAAGTCCTCGACGGTTTTATGAGAGAACGCGCCCATAAATTAGGAGCGCATTTAATCAACGGAACCGTTTACGGTCTCGACATTCCCACCAATAGCACCGATCCCTATACCCTACACTACGCCGATCACTCCCACGGCAATTCCCAAGGGGAAATGAAATCTCTGAAGGTGGATGTGGTTATCGGTGCGGACGGTGCTAATTCCCGCATTGCCAAAGCTATTGATGCTGGGGATTACAACTATGCGATCGCTTTCCAAGAACGCATCCGTCTTCCCCAAGATAAAATGGCCTACTACGAAGACCTGGCGGAAATGTATGTAGGAAAAGACGTATCCCCCGACTTCTACGCTTGGGTATTCCCCAAATACGATCACGTCGCCGTCGGTACTGGCACAATGAAGGTCAATAAAGCCATGATTAAAGACCTACAAGCTGGTATTCGCGCTCGCGCGGCCCGTCGTCTGGAAGGAGGCGAGATCATCCGCGTGGAGGCTCACCCCATCCCCGAACATCCCCGTCCTCGTCGTGTAGTTGGTCGCGTGGCACTGGTGGGAGATGCTGCGGGAACAGTTACTAAGTCTTCGGGAGAAGGCATCTATTTCGCCGCTAAATCGGCGCGGATGTGTGCGGAAACCATTGTCGAAGTCACTAACGGCGGCCAACGTATTCCCACAGAGGACGAATTGAAACTCTACCTCAAGCGTTGGGATAAGAAATACGGTATGACCTATCTGGTATTAGATATCCTGCAACGGGTTTTCTACCGTACCGATGCCACCCGGGAAGCTTTTGTGGAAATGTGTTCCGATAAGGACGTACAGAAGATGACTTTTGACAGTTATCTCTATAAAACCGTTGTTCCCGCTAATCCTCTCGTACAGATGAAGATTACTGCTAAAACTATCGGTTCTCTCCTGCGCGGTAACGCTTTGGCCCCTTAAAATCAATTGATAACCAGAAAACCCAATCTCCGGCGGTGGTTGGGTTTTCTTTTGGGTTGTTTCATCTCCTGTCTTCTCTAATACTAAATCTGGTTATTAAAAACTGATTATTTATTCTCCCTTTTGCATGAGTGCCTCTTGCATGAGTGCCTCTCCTGATATGTAGCCTATACTCAACGGATTTAGTATGAGATGGCAAATTCTCCTCAAATATGCCTGAATCGTGGGTAAGCAGCCCATATAAAGTTCATTTTGTCAAGGATTGTTAAGATGCGCTTACACCTCGATGGGAGTCATGGTTTTCCTATTCCTAGGTCTTTCTTAATTGTAGGGGGAACTTGAGAATCAGAAATTGGAAACCCGTGATAAAGTGGATAGCCATCAGAATCATAACTGTTATTGGGATGAAATACATAAAACTTGTTTTTTTCTTTTTGATATCCATAGCGTTTTTTTTTATAATCTATGGAATGATTTAAGACTTCTTGAGCTTCTTCGATTGTTAAATCCATTGGAGTTCCTTTAACACTAGGTGCGGTTCCTTTCAATGATGAATCATGTTTAGGAGTTCCAGTGTAACGAGGACATAATTTTCTAGATTGAGTAATCTGGGTTAAATTTCTGATTGTAACATTTTCAGAGGATTGGTTTTCTTCTCGAAATGTTACCTCAACGGTTTCATCAACAAAATCGTCCGATTTTTGTAAACTGAGTAAACTACCTTTAAGTTTCACCGCTCCAGTTAAAGAACTCGATGTAATATTTTTGTTGTTAAAATAGCATTCGCAAGATTCAAGCAATACTTGGTTATCGATAAATGGTCCCTTGGTTAAAATTAGTATCAAAAATTTAGCCAGCACTTGCTCTTGTGGATGAGGAGACTTTATTTTTTGGCAAATCCATTGATGAATAGTAAGATTAGATAATATTTTTTGTTGAGATAAACTACTATGAGTCTGGATAGGATAATTGTTCTGTATAGGTTTTACTTCTTGGATGATATCATATAAGTTTTTGAGCAGTTCGTAAGCCTCATTGTCGTTTTTAGCTTGCCCAGTAAAAGAAAGTTCATTAATCAAAAACTTCATTTTAAAGCAACTCCATTAAATCTTTTTCCACTTGATCAAAAAATCCATCAGGCCACTGATCAATTCCTCCGTCTTGATAAAGAATGGGTGAAATAACTTCTGATACAGCTTGTCCTTGTTTCAAATATCTTTGAAAATAATGAATTCGTACATCTTGAGCATCAATTTTCTTATTTTTTACCGCTCGACGAATACCATTTAAGACATGATCACTATGAGTTTCTACTATAATTTGTACCCCACAGCTTGCCGCTAATGCTAACAGTTCTCCTATCTTAGATTGTCCTTTTGGATGAAGATGTGCTTCAGGATTTTCTAATAAAATTAACGTATCTGTAACAGATGATAATAAAGCCACAACAATAGGTAGTATATATGTAATACCAAACCCAGTATTTGTAGGACGATAAGGATTACTCAGTCCGTAAGAGTATTGTAAACTGACTAAATCCATTTCTGGATGAGATGAGATTATGATTCTAGTTCCAGGGCTAATTTCTCCAATCCAAGCTTCCACTTGATTTTTAAAACTTGTAGAAATTGCTTGAGGATGTTCTAATTTTGAATCTCTAATTTTCTCTTCTTCGTAGATAGAAAGAAAATGTGCTGTAAATTCTCCCTTACTTCCAAGCTGTTTATGCTGTTTGACTTGAAATTCTGAAATTTCAAAATGTGGACTTGGAGACATTCTTTCTGCTCGTAGATAGTAAAATTTATCAGTAAAAAGATTGGATCGGTAAATTTCTTGAGGAATAGTATCTTGGGACAGGGGAGATAGTTGAAGAACATCAGAATTAGGATCATATTCAAAAATCCATGAACTTTTACCATGATCTGCGCTGGTAATTTCAAAAGTAATTGAATCTTCTTTTGCACCTTCAAAGAGAGCGTCTTTAGCTGTTCCAATACGAACTAAATCACCATTTAATGCTAATCCTTCCTTTGGTAATAAATCCTGCTTATAGGACTGGCGAAGTAATAATAAGGATTGTAGCAAAGTGGATTTGCCACTACTATTTAATCCTGAGAGCAAAGTTAGCGGTTTTAAATCAAAAGATTGATTTTCAAAAATCTTAAAATTTTTTAACACTAATGATTCTAACATGATAACACCTCTTTTATTATTTCTTTAATTGTATCAAATCTATAGGGAACTTTAGTGGCTGCTTGAGAAACAGATTCGAGAAAATTACTATCATCTTCCATTTTTTTAATAAAAACTTCCTTGACGTTCTCCTTTCTCTCAGTTAATGTTTCAAGTTCTTGTTCACTTAAACCACTCAGGGTAACTGACCAACTTTCAAAAAGAGCTTTATTGATAGGATATTTTCTTTTTCCATCTTCTGTGATTTTACGGATTTTACGGAAAGCATCTTCTCCAAAAATATTATTTGCCGCTTTCATGGCAAAAATAAACTTATTTTTGATTTCTTGTACTCGATTTTCATCTATTTTGTTTAGCTTTTTCATTGCTTGATCTAAAAAATCATCCCGACCTTTATCAGACGAATAGCAATTGTAGCTTATTAAAGTAAAAGCAATAAATCCTAAGATAAATTCATGATCGACCATGCGATTCTTTCTTTTTTGACTAAAACTTGTCAATTTTTGGAATTCTGGAATGTTTGCTAATTCCTTGAGAATTTTTATGGCTTGACCTGGATTTATCGCTTGACGAAATTCTTGTAAATTGAGAGGTAATCCCCCAGTATTAATTCTTCTAAAAATGTTATACTTAACTTTAGGTGGTGTACCAGGTTCAATTAAATACACAATAAACTCTGCTTCATTTATTCTGCGTTTATAGTTACGAGATAAATCTGAATACTTGTTCTTTTCTAATTCCTTTAAAAATTCTAGGTCTTTTAAGACAAGCTTCTCATCAAGAATAAAGCTTTTAAATGTACTCAGTCTTTGCAATCCATCTATAATTAGCCATTCGTCTTCCTCGGTTGCATCCATATAAAATGCTGGCAGAGGAATTCGTATTAACAGAGATTCGATTAATCTGCTTTTAGCCTTATCAGTCCAGATGTTAGCGTTACGTTGAAAATCAGGATTTAAGTTAATTTCTTTATATTCAATTCTTTTGATCAAAAGATCCATGGTTATTTGTTTGGTCGTAATTCTGATTTTGGTTGGATCGAAGAAGTCTGAACTTTCTTCTTCTTCTTCTTCTTCTTCTTCTTGCAATTCAGTTTCTTGGGATGTTAATTGTTCGTATGTGATATCATTTGTACTGTTTTTCATATTATAGTCCCATGAAATTGTTGGCTCTCTTATTCCTTGTGTGATAAGTTAAACTTATATAGTAGCGATCAATCTTTGTGTCCTTTGTGTCTCTGTGGTTCGTTCCACTCACTGCCCCCAGACTGTATTTTAGAATACATTTTACCCACTAAACCTGGGAGAGCCAATTGTTTTTAGAATATAGCGTACCTAAATAAAATGTCAACCCCTTCAATCCTGTTCTGACCTAGCTTGCCGATCACTCCCAAGGCAATTCCCAAAAGGACGTACAGAAGATGACTTTTGACAGTTATCTCTATAAAACCGTTGTTCCCGCTAATCCTCTCGTACAGATGAAGATTGCCGCTAAAACTATCGGTTCTCTCCTGCGCGGTAACGCTTTGGCCCCTTAAAATCAATTCATAACCAGAAAACCCAATCTCCGGCGGTGGTTGGGTTTTCTTTTGGGTTGTTCCTTCCTGTCTTCTCTAATTCAAACAAAAATATCGCTTCACCAGCAATCTCTAAGTACCACCTCACCTCAAATCTAGAGAAATAACGCTCTTTTAATACCATAATTCCGGGATCAGGTCATAATAACCAGCTTGGGTCGGTGGGTAAATACCCGCTTCGATTTTTTCGATAATAGTCGGCCAAGCTTGCCTAAAAGCGGCAGAGCGCTCGTTGGGGTGCAGAGTCCAACCCTTGGCATTGGTGAGAGTGGCGCGATAGTAGTTGCTTTGTTCTAGGGAGCGAGAAACCATAATTTCCCAAGAGTCGAGTTTTCCTTTGCCAGTCAAAATATTCCCCCAAGCTTTTAAACCATCGGGTAAATGATCGAGAAAGGTATTTTTATAAGAGCGCCAGAGGGGGGTGATCGGTAAAAGGCGATCGTAGCGACGACAATTAAGTAAATAGGCACGACTACCAAAAAATTTAAATTGATAGAATCCATCGGGATTTTTCGTGCAGGGATGCTGAGAATAAATCGTACCATCGGGCCGCGGTGGACCGGACAAAGGACGCACAAACATCATTTCTGGATGGGTTTCCATTAACTCGATCCCTTCGCAGATCCAACTGTAATCCGGTTCTTGGTAGAGCATCATGTCACTGTCATAATGGACCATATAATCGCTGCGACAGGACTCGATTTTGAAGATCGAGCCGAAAATCGGATAACCTTTGTAGTTATGGGTGGAACGGAGGGGACTGCCGAAATGCTTTTGATAGATGCGCTGACGATAGCTGGGATCGTAGTTAAAATCCACTAGGCGATCGATTATGCCATCTTTAACTAATTTTTCACCACAGGCTCTTAACTCCTCCATTGTACCCAGTCCGGGGCGATTAACCTTTTCCCCGCTTAAAGGGGCCGTGTCAATAGCGAGTACCTTTTCCTCGAAGGGAAACTGACTCATTTTGACTAGATGGGGAATAGTGTTCATCATAAACCAGACATCGGTTCGCGCCGTAAAAAACCAGAGCGAACAACTTGGCAATCCCATTTTGTATAAACCTCACTTTTGTTTGGGTCTTAAATGGGATACATTATAGGGGAATCTTCGCGACAAGTTGACACAATTCCTTATTAACCTATGACTATAGCCCTCGATCGCTTACCCCAATCTTGGCAGGGTTTAACCCATCGTTTAACTTATAAGTATTTTCAGGTACGCATTGATACACCCAAAGACCCCTATAAAATTCTCTTTCGTCCCCAACCCTATCAGGTTTTATTTATTCTTAGCCATATGCGATCGGGTTCGTCTTTATTGACCCATATCCTCAATTCTAATCCTGAAATTATCGGTTTTGGCGAAACTCATCTGGTTTATGAGAGTGAACAGGATTTTAAAACTTTAATGTTTCAACTTTACTGGCGGTTGAAAGATTTAAACATGAATCATAAATATATTTTAGATAAAGTTCTTCATGATCAGAAGTTTTTAGATCATAGTTTTTTGCAATCTGATCCGGTTAAGACCATATTTTTACTACGAGAACCGCAGCGCACTTTAGCTAGTATTCTAGATATTAAACCCCATCAAAACGAGCAGCACGCCCTGGGTTATTATACCGGTCGTTTAGCCACCCTAGAAGGTTATGCTCGATTAATTAACAGCAAAGAAAAGAGTTTATTTATCACCCACGATCAGGTATTAAACCAAAGTCAATTGGTCTTTAATGGTTTACAGAGTCATCTCGATACTAAAACGGGATTTTCTGAAGAATATCGAGTTTTAAAAACCACTGGCAGCCGCGGTATAGGAGATTCTTCCGAGAATATCAAAGCGGGTAAAATTATTAAACAAGCCAGAAAATTAGATATAGAAATTTCCGACGCTGTTTTAACCCAAGCCCAAAAAGCCTACGATCGATGCTACGAAACCCTCAGCCATTATTGTCATTGTATCTAAACTGAATTGGGGATTAGTAATAGCCTTGATTCTCTCCTCCGAGTCCCAAGAAAATCCCCCTAACTCAACTCTAAGTTGAGCATTTAAAAGGTCTGATTAGCCTTCAATATTAGCAATTGTAAAGCCCATCTGACACTCGTAGAGATTGGGCTGTTGGCTTCCTCCTTTACCCAAAGAGTGACCACAGCCTAGTTTACCCTCTCGCCACCGGGGTTGCCCCTGCTGGTTGGCTAAAAGACAGCCCTGACAGACAGAACCCGTATCGAGAATGTGTTCGTCGGTTAAAATCACTAACATGACGTTCACCCCCATTGATCTCCGATCACTTTTGTCTCTATTGTAAGGGGTTTTTTCTGAGATGTAGTGGCGCGCTATACATTCCGCTACTTTTTGGCTTTTTTTCGCTTGGACTCTTCTTATGCAGAAGATTAGACCTGGAAAATGTATAGTCATTTCAGATAAGTCTGATACGATTCAATCTTAATTGAAGTGACTATAATTAGGGCTTGCTGAATAAATCTAAAAACCTTGTTGGATAAGGCTTTTAGACTTTTTTGACCTCAAAAAGTGCCGACCATTGGAGGGATCGGGGGTAAAATTCAGGTACTTTTTCCCTGAAAATTAGGTAACTGACTACCTC
>NZ_JAPZRB010000640.1:0-28924 GCF_027531105.1 Microcystis sp. LE18-22.4A | reverse complement strand
GAAGGGTCAAATTTGAAAAATTTTGCCTCAAACCCTGTCTGCGTAAGGATTTCAGGAGTTTGTACCCAGTAGTTTATTAGTATTACATTGCTTTAACTCAGGCTCTGTAAGACTTTGAGCCATAGCTAGTATATTTATACGGGGGAAGTTCAGTTATTCAGCAAACCCTAAATAGAGCATTTAATTGATTAATGCTCATTCTTAATTCTCCTGACGACCGGCTCCTGAATCCTCACCTAAAGGAAGATTTTTGATTTTTACAAGAGGTGTAGTTATGTCTTTATCAATTCGGGTAATTCTCCTAGTAGCGACGACAGTTTATCAGACATTATCTGTTTGGTTAGAAGAACAAAAAGCACCGCCGGGTCATTTGATTAATCTGGGTAAATATCGCCTACATTTTTGTCTAGCGGGAACGGCTAGTCCCACTATTATTATTGACCATAGTTTAGGAGGAATTGAGGGATATTTTTTGCTAGAAGAATTGTCACAATTAGCTAGGGTTTGTATTTATGATCGAGCGGGTTATGGTTGGAGCGATTCTAGTCCATATCCGCGAACTAGCTACCAAATTGTTCAGGAATTATATCAATTACTCACCCAAGCAAAAATAGAACCACCTTATATTTTAGTTGGTGATTCTTTTGGCAGTTATAATGTTCGACTGTATGCTCATCTGTTCCCAGAAAAAGTAGTAGGTTTGGTACTCACTGATGGTTTACACGACAAAGGAATGCTGAAAATGTCGCCAGCATTAAAGGCATTAAAATTATTTTTCATCTCCGGATTTTGGATGTCGATTATTGGCTCAATTTTAGGCATTATCCGAGTTCTGAGAGTTCTGGGAGTTTTTGAATTATTAAAACCAGAATTACGTCGCTTTTCCCCAGATTCTTGTCATCGAGTTAAGCGTTCTTTCTGTCGCGCTAAACACTGGATGACGATGAGTAGAGAAATGTTTAATCTCGACCAAAGCGCTCGTCAGGTGAGTGAGGCTAACAATTTCGGTAATTTACCGATAGTTAGTATTAAAGCTAATTCTTTTTTTAAACCCTCCCTTTGGACTCGCTTTATTCCCCTCAAAAGTGCCAACCGACTCCGGGAGGAGATGCACCTGGAATTAGGCAAGTTATCCGGAGATTTTCTGCAAATACAAGCGGATAAAAGTAGTCATTTTGTCTGGATGGATCAACCGGATGTGATCATCGATGCGGTGAGAATTTTGCTTGACAAAATTAACTCTGTGTGCTAAGTAATTACTCACCGTTCGCTAATTTCTCGAACCGAAAATTTGGTAAATTGTCTTAAATGCAGTCTAGCAAACGCATTGATTGTTCTACTCGGATATTTGTTAGTACAAAAAGACCATTTTGAGGTTAACGAATTGATTGGGGTTTGAGCGAGCCAATTGGAGATCGCACTCCCGACACTGTTCTACCTACCTTATTCGCTAAAAAGCATACAGTATAAAGGTAACAGCAATTTTAAAACCCTTCCCTTAAAAAATTAAGCGAACAATGAGTTGTGACACTTAGACTGCGGAGTATGGGACTTCTGCTGACGCTAAGATAAAGTCAAATCTCCCAATCACTTTAAAACCTTTGTGATAGGCGTTTGCATTTTAGAGCAGTAAATTAAACCTGACTCATTCTAGGAGTCGATAGCGATTAGTTTCAGCGACGTATTTCCGACCTGGAATTTCATCGGGGGGAATTTGATTGCGTAGCACTAGACGCATATCCCTGACAACGCGGGGGACATTCAGATAATAGCCATGCTCTGAAGGATCTGTAAAACTAGATACCACGCGGGTACAATCGATCGGATAGACATTGCGAGGAAGTTGTCGCGGCTGGATTGGACCATCTGTCCCCAGACGGGCGGTATTACCCTTAAGCTTATCACTGGCCCAAAGAGCGAGGTCGTTGCGGTTGAAATAGACACTTGTCCGGCGGGTGATCCGGGACAGAGACAACAATTTGTAGTCGAGATCGAAAGCATCATCATCCTCATCGGCTGCCATCATCAGAACCTGATCGAACAGTCTGGGCAGTTGGTTGCCGACTTGCCTTTTCAATTCCTGTAGAGCATGGCGCAAGACATAATTGCCCATGCTGTGGGCAGTGAGATGAAGTCTCTGTTGGCACCGCGCCTCAGTCTGATTAATGAAATCGGCAACTTTGAGGAAGCCGCGGGCAAATGCCGCCCCAGAAGCGGCAGCATCCAGGCGATCATTCTTGTAAGCGATCGCATTGGCGGCTCTCGGATCGGAAAACAGAAGCGCACCGTCTGAAGGCCAGGAAAACAAACATATATTCAATTTGAGGGGAGGCTCGGTATCGCCAGGGTCTCTGGCAGTCAACACTTGGTGCAGTTGAGCCGCAGCCGTTAGAGCGCTCCGAAATGAAACGTTGAAGCCGTGAATGAAGATCAGCGTATCTTTGGCATTCTCGATCATCTGTTTGCGGACTTGCAGGGCAATCGCCTGACTGCCCAAAACGGGCGGATCACCCAGCAGATTTTCTGGGGCAACTTGGATTTGATACTGAGAAAAGTTCTCACCCGTTACCTCGGCTTTTCCAAAACGCAAGTTAGCCAGTCCATCCTGACTAAAGGTACTCCCGAAGTCAAAACCCGCCTCTAAATCATTTGAGGTAACCAGGTTGCGGTTTGTAGCAAAGTAAATCGTCGTCATCCAAAATCTCCATATTTTCTTCGGTTTTTTGGGAACAGGATAGGCTAAACCACTTTAGCCCATTGCCCCTGCTCTTTTCCCTGTCTAATCCCCTGTTCAACTATATTTTTAGTCTTGATTTACAAGGCTCTCAGAAATCAGCACAGATAAAGCATCCTCGGGAACCTTGATTCTGTAGTTTTTAGTTGCACATCGGGTTATCTAACAATTTTACTTCCCCTTTGCGCGGGTAGTTTTGCCAACTTTGGTGTTGGGGTTTATGTCTCCATCGTGCGTCAGGGTCAGCGACCATTTGTATGGTCTTTTGACACTCCCGTCACTAAAAGCGAGGGATTCTTAGTTCAACGAGTCCACTTAAATTAGATGCCTTGCGTTATCCAATCCAGATGTGGTTCTCACGCTTGCGCGTTACTTTTCGTATGCCCTACGATAGTTGTATTTCTACAAAATTTGCTTGAATTGAAGTGTTAGCTTCAAATACTCCTTTGTCTAGTTCCTACAAATATTTTACACCACGAGCAGGCTTTGG
The DNA here is from genome assembly GCF_027531105.1 of Microcystis sp. LE18-22.4A. Classification (NCBI taxonomy): domain Bacteria; kingdom Bacillati; phylum Cyanobacteriota; class Cyanophyceae; order Chroococcales; family Microcystaceae; genus Microcystis; species Microcystis sp. LE18-22.4A. The sequence goes on along the minus strand of NZ_JAPZRB010000640.1, from coordinate 25,700 downwards.
CCGTGAGATTAGCGTTCGACCGAGCGTTCATGTTAGTGAGCTTGTTGAACTACTGACTCATTGTTCGCTTAATTTTTTAAGGCAAGGGTTTTAAAATTGCTTTTACCTTTATACTGTATGCTTTTTAGCAAATAAGGTAAGTAGAACAGTGACGAAAGTGCGATCGCCAATGGGTTCGCTCAAACCCTAATCAATTCGTTAACCTCAAAAGGGTCTTTTTGTACTAAAAAATATCCGAGTAGAACAATCAATGCGCTTGCTAGACTGCATTTGAGACAATTTACCAAATTTTCGGTTCGAGAAATGGCTCTCTTGGGTTTGGTGGGTAAAATGTATTCTAAGATACCTTCATCCTAGCGAGGGGGTGGAACGAACCACAAAGACACAAAGGACACAAAGATTGATCGATCCTATGTAAGTAAAACTTATCACACAGAACCTAGAAGAGCCGAGAAATGAGCGAACGGTGAGTTAATAGGATAAAATTAACTTCTTGGTTAGGATGGACGAGAGGCAAGAGATTCGATCGAGATTAGCTGAAATCCTAGAGACTTATTGCCTAATTAACTTTTGAGAGTTCAAAAATAGGAAAAATAGACATGAAGCTATCGTTCATTCTTAATTCTCCTGACTACTGACGACCGGCTACTGACTCCTGACTCCTAACCCCACCAACAGACTTTTTGCCGCAAACCCTAATTATTGAGGGTAATAATCTGGGCGCTAAAACCCTGTCTAGTTAACTCTTGTAACCGTTGTTTAGCTTGGTATTGTTGCTGAAATAACCCCGCTTGAATAACATTTTCTCCCGCACGGATAAATGCGAGGGGTTCAATTTCTTTAATTTTTGCCAACGCTTCCGCACTATTACTCCTAACTTCAACGCGAAAGAGTTGATTAGTAGCAATAACCCGCTGCTGTGGTGGGGGAGAAGGGGGTTTATTGGCGAGATTTTCAGGTGTGGGGGCCGGTGGATTGACAGTTGGACGAGGATGATTATTAATCACCGTAGCATCGGCGGGACGCACGGTAGCGGGAGCTTGAAAAACGTATTCTCTCAGGGGTTGATTACCGGAAACTGGGGCAGCCACCGGGGGGCGAACTGATGGAGAATTAACGAGGGGTAAATTTAAGGGTGAACATTGGGAACAATTAACAGCACTGGGACTGTCTGAACGTTTAGTTGGTTGTCTCACCGCCGGCGGTGGGGGCAAACGACGACCGGGATAAAGATTCTGGGCAAAAGATAAGTTTGCTTTTAGCAGCACGGTTGCTTGAGCGATTATCCCGACTTTTAACCAAAATAAGGCCGAGAAAAACAGTAGGTTTGTTCTCATAATGCTGGTTTGTCCTCACACGAGATTTGGGTACACCATGTCCAAATTTTAAAGGAGGAGATGCTAGTCTAGAAAGTATGTTGGTTAAAAATCATTACAAGATTTATGGGAAAAGTTGTTGTCGGTCTATCAGGGGGAGTAGATAGCTCTGTTGCCGCTGCCGCCTTACACGCTCAAGGTTATGATGTTATTGGCTTGACCCTGTGGTTAATGAAGGGTAAAGGTCAATGCTGCTCCGAGGGTATGGTAGATGCGGCCTTTATTTGTGAGCAGTTGGGGGTTCCCCATCATATCGTCGATAGTCGCGAGCTTTTCCAAAAAGAAATTATTGATTATCTAGTTTCCGGTTACGAAGCGGGAATTACACCGCTGCCCTGTTCTCAGTGCAATAAAGCGGTAAAATTTAGCCCGATGCTGCATTATGCTAGGGAAACCTTGCAAACGGACACTATTGCCACTGGTCACTACGCTAGAATTCGTTTTTCTCCTGAAAATAACCGTTATCAACTGCTGCGCGCCGTCGATAAAAATAAAGATCAATCCTATTTTCTCTATGATCTAACTCAAGATGTACTGCGTGGGACTTTATTTCCCTTGGGCGAACAAACCAAGGCAGAAACCCGCAGGATTGCCCAGGAATTCGGTTTAAAAACAGCAGATAAACCCGATAGTCAGGATTTATGCTTGATTGAAGCTCACGGAACTATGCGATCGTTCTTGGATAAGTATATCGCCGTTAGTGAGGGGGATATCGTCGATCTCGAGGGCAAAGTTTTGGGTAAACATAGCGGTATCCATCATTATACGATCGGACAACGCAAAGGCATCGGCATCGCCGCCGCCGAACCCCTGTATGTGGTAAAACTGGATCCCGTCATGAATCGGGTTATCGTCGGTAATCGCGAAAGTGCCGTTAGTGCCGCTTGTCTTGTCGGACGGATGAACTGGGTTTCTATTGCCGAACCCACCACCCCTATCCGCGCGCAAGTACAGGTACGTTATCGTTCTCCGGCCGTTCCCGTCAATGTTATTCCCCTAGAAAATGAGCAAGTGAAGCTGGTTTTCGATGAACCACAATTTAGCATCACCCCGGGCCAAGCAGCCGTGATTTATGAAGGGGAGATTGTCCTCGGTGGGGGGATTATTTCAGGAGCCACCCCATAGGGAGAGCCACCAATTCACAGAATAACCTAACCTGATTATGGTTCGGGGGTCATTCTGCCAATTAGGGACTCTCCCCGGCAAGTTGAGCTAAAAATTAACGACGGGGTACAGAAGCCTCGATGTTAATATTCATAGCGGAGACTCTTGGTACAGGATTGCCTTTGGCGCTACCGAGACCCCGGGCCATAGCCAAGAAGCTGGAAGGATCGCCGGCTTTGGGTTTTTGCTCTTGGGGAACATAGCGACGGACAGCATTCTGCCAAACGATTTGGGGGAAGCCCAAAATACCACGATAGTAGCCATCATAGCGAGGCGAGGTGATGTTGAATGGACGTTCACCGATGTCGCGGCTGGCCAGGGTGCGACGACGTTGGTAGGGAACGGTATCATAACCAAAGCTTTGCAGATACTCGTCACTGTTGAGAAGTTGATCGACAAAACCTTGAATACCTTTGGTGGCAACGACAATCGACCAAGCAATTTTTTCTCTTTCGCTATAGACATCGCGACCGAGAACTCTTTGTACTACCTGTTCGACAAAGCGATAGTTGCTGTTTTTCTCGTAGAAGCTGTTATAGAAGGTTTTCGATAACAGTAAACCACGAATGAAATCCCGCACCGATAATTGTCCATTGCGTAATTGGGATTCGAGGAAGGGTTCCCGATCCCATTTAAAGGCATGGAAGAAAATCTGACGGTAAGCGGCTTCGATTAAATCGTCCAGGTCGCTAGGGGAGAGGACATTTTCCGTCGTGTAAACTCTCGGTTTTTCGTCTCCACCGACATCATAACCAGCTACCCGCACGTTTTGGGACTTGGGGGCGTAATTTAAAAGAGGAATGGCCAAGGGTAAACCTCCGTATCCTTAGAAATGCTTAAAAAACTTTCCTCCTAATGATAAGGGAGTAAGTGCCAACTAGAAAAGAAATATTAAAAATTCTTACAATTGTTAAGAAAACTTGCTTATCATCCGGGGTGTTGGGGAGCGCCGGAGCAGGGAGCGCCGGAGCAGGGAGAGGGGAGAAAAAAGCTGATAACTGATAACTGATGACTGATAACTGATAACTGATAACTGATAACTGAATTTACCAGCCACTAATCGAATAGGATGATGGTTCGGGGGAATCACTAGAGACTGACTCCGATGACTGATTGCGGGATTCAGCACAAAAAGTGGCCGTATTAAAACCGCCAAAACGTTGAACTGTGCTAGTGCGGAGACGTAAATCGGTATCGGCAAACCAAAAACGCTCGATCGAGGTCATAGTTTCGTATTCTGTAATTAAGACTAAACCTTCCTGTTCATCAATGTGATAACGGCCCGCCACGGGAATGATTTCCGCATAACCTCGCTCCCGCAGGAGAACACCCGCTTGGGGATTATCTTCATCGGGAATTAGCGCAAAAACGGTGGTTCCTTGATGATTTTCGTTTTCTTTGTCCCACTGCATCGAACCATCCCAACTGACAAACGCCCCCCCCACAGCCTTGGCGGGATCGACTTCGTGCATTTCACAGATAGCGATAATTTTCGGGTTATCGGCGCTTAAAGCTTCCACATAAATCTCGGAATCGCCGGTTTCTGCGCGTCGAAAGGGTAAATGATGGGTGGTGCGCTGAGATTTCCACTGTCCCGCACTTTTCTGAAAAAAGGTCATACCGTCCATAGTTTTTATCCTCTGTTTTTTCCATCTATTTTAACGCCATAGCCGTTTTCTGTAACCCTTGTCCCCCTCTCTCTCTCATTCATCCCCAAAATAATCATGATCAATTCTCTTGATTTCATAGATTTTTTGGGTCGATACACCGGCTCTTCGGGACTTGTTATGGTTCGATAGGGGGGCATAAATAGACTAAATCCTTATCTGGCAAGAGACTTAATTGATTAGTTCGCTCTAGATCAAAAATAATTGACAAAAATTGCTAAATGCCTTTCTCTATAAGGGTTCCATCTCTTATAACCTCCGTCCATTGCATAACACAAACCGAAGAGCCGATACACCTAGGTTATAATCAATCATCAATTGACTTAATTCTTCCCCATCAATCAGCACTATTTTTATCTCATTTCTGGGGGCATATTCTAAAGCCTCTTGGGTAAAATAGGAAGTAGTGATAAAAATACCTTTTTTGGCTCCTTGTCCCGCTAATGCCCCGACAAATTTCTGGATTTCTGGACGACCAACGGCATTATTATCAGCCCATCTTTTGGCTTGAATATAGATTATATCTAAACCGAGTCTATCTTCTTTTATTATCCCATCAATCCCTTGATCCCCGCTCTTACCCACCGCTTTACCTGCATCTCTAATCGAGCCACCATAACCCATTTTTACCAGTAATTCTACTACTAATTTTTCAAAAGCATCTGGGGATAATTTTCGCAGAATAGAAAGTAAGTCTGTCGCTAATGCTTGACGAATTTCTTGATAGGAGTTTTCTAGTAATTCCTCGGGATTTTGTTCTTGATCAGAAGTTGATAAATTGCTTTCAAGAGTAATAGTTTCATTTTGCTTATTGACTCGATTGAATTCTTGAAATTCGGGAAACTGTCTCAGAAATTTGGCATCAATTCGAGCAGGATTTTGAGATAAGATTTCTTTTCCTTTCTCAGAAATTACAAAAGTTGCCCTTTGGGGTGAGTCAATTAATCCCGCTTTCTTTAAATAGGTTTTTGCCCAACCGACTCGATTAGCAAAAATTTCTTGTTGTCCACTGGGAAGCATTTCTTTTCTTTCCGCTTCCGTGACTTGAAACTCTCTGACCAAGGCTTCAATAATTTCTCGATATTTATAAACTTTGCCATCTGCAAGTATTTTTAATAGGGGCAACATAATCGATTGAAAATCGGGAATGGGCATAGTTCAGATGAAAAGCGGGAGCAGTCATCACAATTATACAGCAACAATCTCCAAGAATTTAGATAATAATACAAAATCGTTTTTTAATAGTGCGATTAACTGCCAATCGAACTTTTAAAACCCACTCCCTACTTCCCTAATTCCCCACTCCCTACCCTCCTATACTTTTAAAACAGGATTTAGTATAATACACCTGAACTTATTAATGATTGGGAGGCATTCCTAAAGAATTTGAGAGAGAAATTATCGCCATTGATAATCGTCTTGATACTCAAAAATAAGCTGTTGACTATCTAAATTACTTGTTAAGACTGTCTATGAGCGCCAGAGCTGCGGAGCAGGGAGAGCTTTTTTGGTGATAGCTAAAAAACCCCCTATCCCTGCTATTCATACAAAATCTCATCAAAACAAGCTTCTCCCACACTCGCTAAAGTCCTAGCGGCAGCTTGATCGGTTTTCGACTTTTGCACGAGGGTGCGGAATTGCTGTAGATTGTAACGAGCTTGGAATTTTTTAATCGTGCAGTCGCATAGGTCTTTGGCCACATCAGCAGCTAATCCCTCCGCGCGCGCTCTTTGTAAACATTCTTGACGATAACTGTCAAAAGTCGTGGCAGGATTAGAACTTTGGCTAAGGTAAACGGCATTATTAGCCTGTACTGGCAAGGATAAAGCCAATAAACCGATAAAAGTTAGTAAATATCTTTGATTTCTCATCATAATAGCTTTTTTAAGCCTGAAATCCCCCACTATATTAGAGAACTGCTGCATAAATTATAGATCGATCGCTCAACTCTTAGGTTCCAGTCTTGGCAAACTGCCAACTGTTATGCTAGGATAAGTACTGCTTGATCGGCGCCATCGCCAAGTGGTAAGGCAGAGGTCTGCAAAACCTTTACCCCCAGTTCGAATCTGGGTGGCGCCTTGGAAAATGTCGGCAATCTTTTCTTGATTGCCTTGTCTAAATTAAGGTTTACCAAGGTTTTACTTGATAGGCTGCCACTAGATAACGAAAAATATACTCAACTATCTCTAAATAATTCTCGGTAGTTTCTAGAGACTCACCCCACACCGTCACACCATGGTAAGAAATCAGTAAAGCGGGAATTTCTGGGGGGAAAGTTGAGAATCTACTTTCTATTTCTGCGGCAATTTTCGGCACATCGAGATAGTTAGCAAAAACCGGCATAAATACTTGAGGATTTTCTACCCAAATACCTAAACCTTTCAACATTTCTAAGGGAGGTAACGATAACTTGTCCTCGCGAGCAAAACGGGAAACTAAATTCGCTTCCACTGAGTGGACATGATAACAAGCTTGCGCTTGGGGAAAGAGACAATAAATCACCTGATGAATGCTAGTTTCGGCCGAAGGACGATTATCTCGATGAGCTAATTCTCTGACTTTTCCCGTCAGATCCACGCGCACAAAATCCTGTTCTGTGAGTTTACCTTTACTTTTGCCACTGGCAGTAATCCAAAAACTATGATCATCAACTTTAGCGGATAAATTACCCGCCGTGCCAAGCATCCAACCCAGTTGATAAAATCTTCCGGCAGCGGCAACTAGAGATAGACGAGGATCGCTCATGGTTTTTAGAGATATGGTGGATAGGGACTGACTATTATAACAAGTTGAAGCGATCGGAGGATCCACTCCCCAGCAGATTTGGTGAGGATGTCAGTCCGGATAATCTCGATCAAAACTAAACCCAAGATAGAATAGAGCGAGGAACCAGTGAGTCAAAAAGAAGATTTAACCGTGGCAATGTGTTGGGAATGTGTTAGGTTAAAGATAATTGCAGCTTTGATGAATCGAGGGTTGAGCCGTGAATAACAACTTTTTCCGCAGCTATTCTGTCAATGATTCTGGTTTGGGTTGTTTCTTATCTTTGATTTTAGTCGGATTGTTGTTAGGCTCGATCGGACTGGGTTGGTTAGTCAATAGTTTTTTAATTCTCGTGGCATTCCTGATATTTTCCCCTGTCATTGCTTGGGGGATTTTTCGCTGGTGGTTACGACGCAATTTAGTTGAAGATAGCTGTCCCGTCTGCAGCTACGAATTTACGGGTTTTAATCGCACAGAATGCCAATGTCCTAACTGTGGTGAACCGTTAAAAGTGGCAGGGGGTAAGTTTATTATTCTCACCCCTCCCGGTACGATCGATGTACAGGCGATCGAAGTACCTACCGGACAGTTGGAAGATTAGGGTCAAACCATTACCATCTAGGCAAGCGCACCAAACTGAAAGCGGGGGATCTGAATTTTAACAATAACAGCAGTCCCAACAGGTGAATTGACCAATGAACGAGAATTAAGCCCCAAATAATTGCAAAAATTAAACTACTAACGGCAAGGGCTTTAAAAATATCATTATCGGTTTTTTGATACCAGAGAAGACTAAGGAAGGAAAGCAGTAGGAGTAGAAGCGGAAAAAGTGGGGAGAACATGGGGATCACCATTGGGTGAGGGGACTGTCTTCACACCCATACCTTATCATTTTCCCTTTGCCGGTACGGGTAGCAGATGTTACATTCCCCCCTATTTGTCATAAATCTTTAGAATCAAATTAAAAAGTTTACAAGCCAATCTTTTAGTATAAAGGTGGCGCGACAATCATCCTCATTGTAACGCAAAATAGCCGCCAATAAAGTCCGATCTCCTGTTTTTAACCACTGGTCATACCACCAAACGCATTGATCCCCGCTTACTCCTCGATCGCGCCATTGAAAGCCAATCCAGTTAGCGAGGGATTTTAAAGAATAACTTTCCACGGGAAAAGTTACCGAATTAACTACATGATAGTGCAGATCAAAACAGCGAGAAACTAACTGATTAATCAAAGAAGAAGGAGTTTTATAAAGATAACCCAATCGCTTAATTGTTTCCACTTCGTACTCAGAAAAGTGAAAAATTGGTGCTTGATAATCCTGCATGACTAAGGTTAAAAATTCCTGCCAAATCCTGCCTTCATCTTCCGGCTTTTCTGCCAAAAAGGGATAAAACTGCTGGGTATTAACTCGATAATCAACCCGTAAAATCCCCAAAAGATAATCTAAATTCTGTTCTGGTTCCGCTTCGATGTCAAAATAAAATTCAATCTCGGCCTTCGGTAGGGGGGACAAATAAGCAGTTTTCCCGTTGCTTTTGCGAAAGGCCCGATTTTCAATAATTGCTTGGGCCTGTAACTGTAACTGATTAGCCACCTCTACTCCCATCCCCTCCCCCATACGGGTAGGACAGGTAAGCGCCAGGGATTCCATGGTGGAAACCCCCAAAGACTGTAAAAATTGGTAACGACTAGGAGTCACCCCCGGGACTAAAGAAAGATGTTGACTCGCTTGAGCAATACCATAACAGTGACTATACCAATGACATAAACTGCAACGCTGACGCGAGATAAAAACTTCTGGTTCTTGGCGATTAATCACCATTGCGCCGAACTTTTTGATTATTTCCTCTAGTTTAGTTAACCAGAGATTCAATTCCACCCGATAGCGATTATGACGACGTAGGACAATTTCCGCGTAACCTGGAAAAACTCCCTGCATACTGGCCAATAAATAGGCGTAAAAAGTAGCCAGCATCTTATATTCAGGCTTAGGACGGCGACCGAGTTGAATATTGAGGGGATAATAAACCCAATCGCCAAATTTCGACTCTCCTGCCTGTTTAATTAATAAATGCGGGGAACCGGTTAAAGAGACGGGATAAGCAGATTGTAAAAGGACTCCGTGATAAATACAGGATACCCCCCGACCCATCAAAGCTTCCGTTTCCCTAGCGGCGGCTAAAATATCCGTGCTGGGGGTAGTCAGGGAACAATAATCGGGATAGGAGTCTTGCAGGACTTTTTTAACGTGACTTTGACTCTCTTGGCGCAATTTAAGCAAAAAATCTCGCTCAGGGTCTTTTTCTTGGCTATTGCCGTAGAGATTTAAAAATGCACGGCGTTGACAACGTTGGTAGTCTAGAAGTAGATCATCGGTCAGTAGCATTCTATACAAGGAGAAAAGTTAAGCTTTCCTGGACCAGTGAAGTAAAGTAAAAAATAATAAACTTAAAAAAAGAAAACATTCCCAAGTATGTTTCCTCTACTCTAATACTATTGTGACAATTGTGACTTAATCCGTCGCTAGAATTCAGCCGTCGGTCGTTTGGAGTCAGGAAATGGGGAAGTGGGGAAATGGGGAATTCAACTAAAACCCTAAAACCCTCAACCCCAACACCTTCTAACTGATAACTGATAACTGATAACTGATAACTGATAACTGACCCCCCATCTCCTCGCTTATGCAGAATTTAGACGAAAATAGCCTCGATTACGCCGTTAGTAAACCGGATTTAGCCGAACAAAGACAGGAATTTCGGGGACTTAGCAATAAAGTTTACTTTAATTTCGGTGGTCAGGGAACCTTGCCCAAGGCGGGATTAGAAGCGATTATCGATGCCCATAATTTTCTCCAACAAAAGGGGCCTTTTTCAGGACGGGTAAACGATTGGATTACCGGAAAAACGGAACTTCTCAGGCAAGAAATGGCTCAGGAGTTGGGAATCAGCCCCAGCACCCTCTCTATCACCGAGGATGTCACTGTAGGCTGTAATATCGCCCTCTGGGGAGTTGATTGGCAAGCGGGGGAACATATTTTACTAACCGATTGTGAACACCCCGGAATTATCGCCACGGTTCACGAAATTGCCCGTCGTTATCATCTGGAAATCTCCACTTGTCCTATTCGGGAAACTTTAAACGGTGGCAACCCGATAGAAGTCATTTCCGCTCATCTACGTCCAAAAACTAGGGTTTTGGTGGTTAGTCACGTTTTGTGGAATACCGGACAGGTTTTACCCCTCAAGGAAATCTCGCAACTTTGTCATGATAATTCTGTCACCGAAAAACCCGTTTTAGTGGTGGTGGATGCTGCCCAATCCGTGGGTTGTTTGCCCTTGGATTTAAGCGCTACTGCCGCCGATTGTTATGCTTTTACGGGTCATAAATGGTGGTGTGGACCGGCTGGTGTGGGAGGATTGTATATTCGTCCCGAAATTTTCCCTAGTTTACAGCCCACTTTTATCGGTTGGCGCGGCATTGAAACAGATAACCGAGGACAGCCTATCGGTTGGAAACCGGATGCCAGACGCTTTGAAGTGGCCACTTCTGCCTATCCCCAATTTGAGGGTTTAAGGGCAACTATTGCGGTACATAACGCCTGGGGTGATGGGGGACAAAGATACGAAAAGATTTGTCAATTAGCGGCTTATCTCTGGGAAGAATTAAAGACGATTAAAGGGGTGAAATGTTTAAAAAATTCTCCGCCGGAATCCGGTTTAGTTTCCTTTCAAATTGACTCGGCCATCACCCCACAAAAGTTAGTGCAACAGCTAGAAAAACAAGGGTTTTTACTGCGAACTCTCCTCGACCCCCTCTGTGTGCGTGCCTGTGTCCACTATTTCACTTTGCCCTCGGAAATCGAGCAGTTAGTAGCAGCTGTCAAAAAGTTAGTTTAAAATCGGATTATACATGGCGTGGCTCGGTTCGTCGAATAATTAGTGCTAGGAGGGCTAATAACCGTGAACGAAGAACCTATTACCAGAGTCACCCGCGAACAGTGGGCGAAGTTGAAAGGCAAAACAGACTGGAAGAAAGTTAAAGGGATGAGCGAGGCGGAAATTGCCAAAAACGCCCTAGAAGACCCCGATAATCCACCGCTGCCGGCTGATTTTTTCGATGAAGTCGTGGAATGCACCCCAGTTTCCTTGAATCCCTAACCCTCCGATTAGTAACTGGATTTGGGGATTTTATCGGGGGCTGTATTAGCTTAGACTAACACAGCCTCAAGTTACTGTTTAAATGTCCAAATCCGTAAGATTTAAACGTGATCCGTGGGTTTCGATAAATTCTCGCCGGGGGGCAACTCGATCGCCCATAAGAATGGTAAATAATTCCTCAGCTTTGGCCGCGTCTTCGATTTCCACCCGTTTTAAAGTGCGAGTTTCGGGATTCATGGTAGTATCCCAAAGTTGTTGGGGCATCATTTCTCCTAACCCTTTAAAACGTTGGATGGTGTAGTTAGCATTGGAGGGAAATTCCGCTATCTTTTGCTGTAATTCTCGATCGCTATAGCAGTAGGAATGATTTTTACCGCGTTCCAATTTATAGAGAGGAGGACAGGCGATATATACATAACCTTGGTCAATTAAATTCTTCTGATAACGATAGAAGAAAGTTAACAACAAAGTTCGGATGTGTGCGCCATCCACATCAGCATCAGTCATTAAAACAATGCGATGATAGCGCAATTGTGAGGGGTCGAAATCTTCTCCTTTAATCCCTAAACCGAGGGCCGTAATTAAGGATTGAATTTCCGTATTTTTGTAGATTTTGGCATCATCGGTTTTTTCGATATTGAGGATTTTTCCCCGCAGAGGTAGAATCGCTTGAAAACGACGATCGCGCCCCTGTTTGGCACTTCCGCCGGCGCTGTCACCTTCGACGATGTAAATTTCTGACCTTTCTGGGTCTCTTTCGCTACAATCAGCCAATTTACCCGGTAAAGGTGAGGATTCCAGAACCGATTTCCGTCGTACTAAGTCCCGGGCCCGTCGGGCCGCTTCCGCCGCCTTGTACGCTTGTACTGCTTTTTCGATAATCGTGTCGGCCACTTGGGGATTTTGTTCTAGGTATTCGTTGAGAGTTTCCCCCACCAGCGAATCAACAATACCCCGGACTTCGGTGTTACCCAATTTGGTCTTGGTTTGTCCCTCGAATTCCGGTTCGGGGACTTTTACGGAAATAACGGCGGTTAACCCCTCGCGGACGTTTTCCCCCGCTAGATTAGGCTCGTTTTCTTTAATTTTATTGCGTTTACGAGCGACATTATTTAAAGTACGAGTCAGAACTGCCTTTAATCCCTCTAGGTGAGTTCCCCCGTCAATGGTGCGGATATTATTAGCAAAACCGAGAATATTGTCGCTATAGGCATCTATACACCACTGAAACGCCACTTCGATATTAATTCCGTTCTTTTCCCCCGATACATAGATAATATCTTTGTGCAGGGTTTCTTTTTCCCGACACATATAGGCGACGTATTCTTTAATACCCCCCTCATAACAATAGGTTTCGATGTGGGGTTCTTCGGGACGGTAATCGCTAAAGGTGATTTTAACACCCGCATTTAAGTAGGCTAGTTCCCGTAAACGTCCGGAGAGGGTACTGTAATCAAATTCGATGCCTTGGCTAAAAATTTCGGTGTCTGGCAGGAAATTAACCCTAGTTCCCGTTTTTTCCTCTTGACTGGGACTGCTGACCAATTCTGTGACGGGGATACCTCTTTCGTAGCGTTGGGTATGTACTTTATGATCGCGCCAGACGGTGACATCGACCCATGCAGAAAGAGCATTAACGACGGAAATCCCGACTCCGTGTAACCCTCCCGACACTTTATAACCACCACTGCCAAATTTACCGCCAGCATGAAGTATAGTGAGAACGGTTTCGAGGGCAGATTTACCCGTGGTGGGGTGAACATCGGTGGGAATACCCCGGCCATCGTCGGTGACGCTGACGGAACCATCGGCCTTGATATCCACTTCGATATGAGTACAGTAACCCGCTAGGGCCTCATCGATCGAGTTGTCCACCACTTCATAGACTAAATGATGTAGTCCCCGCGGCCCGGTCGTACCGATATACATCCCCGGCCGCTTCCTGACTGGTTCTAACCCTTCGAGAACTTGTATCTGTTCCGCGCCGTAGTTACTTGTCATAAAATTTCCCTGAAAAGGCTGTGATCCCTGATTGAACCTAAATGAATGGCAAAATCTTCAAAAATTGTAGCACATAAGGGTTAAAGACTGCTTAAATGCCTTTAGGGAGAATTTTTTATTGGGGTTGGGGTGTGGGGTGTGGGGTGTGGGGTGTGGGGTGTGGGGTGTGGGGGGAGAATAAATAAAAGCCATCTCCTAAGTAGGTAGGCGTTAAAAATTATCAGACACCACCCTTATCAAGGGAGGACTAAGGGTAGGGTTGATTCATGAATCAACCCTACTATGAATTCACCCTAGGACTAAGGGGGGATCGAACCTAAAATCTATTTTTAATTTAATTATAACCAGCTACTGATCTCCTGAATACTGCCTCCTGAATACTGACTCCCGACTCCTGACTACTAACCCCACCAACAAACTTTTTCAGCAGACCCTAAATAATGTCATCCTCAAATTTATAACCGACACCGACTACAGTTTTGATAAAGATCGGATTAGCAGGATCGGGTTCTACTTTTTTGCGTAAGCGTCGGATATGGGTATCTACTACCCTTTCATCGCCAAAAAAATCATTCCCCCAGAGATTATCGATTAATTGGGTGCGACTCCAGACGCGATTGGGATAACTGACAAAGGTAGCTAATAAATTAAATTCTAAGGTGGTTAAATCGAGGGTTTCCTCCGGCATTCCCTCCAATTTACGAAGAGCAGAATGTTGATCTAAGTCGATCAGAAAATGACGGCTGCGATGGAGTTGCTGGGGTTGACTATCGTGTCTTAAACTACGTCTTAATAAGGCTCTTACCCGCGCGGTTAATTCCCGGGGACTAAAGGGTTTGACCATATAATCATCGGCTCCCGTAGATAGGCCGATAATGCGATCGATTTCTTCTCCCCTAGCGGTTAACATTAAAATATAGGGGTCTTTTGTCCCCGGTTTTTGGCGAATTCTAGCACACAATTCCAGTCCGTCTAATTCGGGTAACATTAAATCTAAAATCACTAAGTCTGGTTGCTTTTGATAAAATAGTTCTAGTCCTACCCTACCATTATAAGCCAGATGACAAGTAAAGGACTCCCGCTCTAAAGTTTGCTGAATCAAATGGGCGATTTCAATTTCATCTTCGATAATAACGATATCCATAAGTAAGTAGTTATAATTTAATTGAAGATAGATTTTGCCTTTGATCCCCCCTGCCCCCCTTAATAAGGGGGGTGCAGATGCCCCCTTAATAAGGGGGAATCTGACAATTTTTAAAACCTACCTACTTAGGCATATTTTAACATATTAGCCATTCATTTCTCGCTCAGGGTTGAACATTGAAATAATTGTAATTTTTGAGATTTTTTGGGGGGGGGAGAGTTGCCAACTCTCCCGACTTTGGTGGACTGGGAACTTTTCAAGGTAAAGGGACAAACTGCTCACCGGAGGGAGTTGATTGCACTTGAATTAACACCGGTTGACCGATGCGATCGCCAGTATTAGGATCAAAGCTAATTTTTCCGGTGGCCCCTGTTTGATGAAAATTCCCGGAGCGCAGCCTGGACTGTAGGCCCTGACGCTGAGCATTTTCCCTTAAACCGGCAATAATCACCCGTGTAGCGTCAAAACTGGTGGCTGTGCGCCAACTAACTGGACCGCGCCACTGTTCCTGCATAAGATTGGCAAAAGTCTGGTTAAGCGATGGGTGCCAGGGTGCGGCAAGGGTTAAACCTTGGGCGTTTTTGCCGCCATCTTCGAGGGTGCGAATATTGTAGAGGGTGGGACTACTAAACAGAGGCAAACGCTGACGATTGGAGCGAATAACCTCAAAAACGGGATCGAGACGATCAACATGAGCGACGACAAATAGGCCGTTAGCACCCCCAGAAATCGCCTGATTAAGGGCTTGATCGGCCTTAAAATTGGGGACACTCAGATCACAGACTATCGGCACAATTTGACCGCCTTTTTTCGCCACATTAGCCATCAACTCATCTTTAAAGGAAATATTATCAGGAGCTTGAGAATCGTAGCAAAAAGCAATTTTTCCGACTTTAACTGTATTTACTATGTAATTTGCTAAGGTTTCCGTAATTTTGCCGTTAGAAGCCACCAGACGAAAGATATAATTTCCCGCACCGGAGAGATTATTAGCCAGGGAGGTGGGAGAAATCATCACCAAACCGCCTTTTTCGTAGATGGGAGCGGCGGCTAAACTGGCATCGGAGGCATTATGACCGACAACAGCGATAATATCGGGATTTTTGACTAATTCACCAGCTACCTCTTTCGATATCTGCGGCTGATTATCGTCATTAACCACGATAACCATCAGTTTTCTGCCGTTGATCCCTCCCTGTTGATTGATCTGGGTTTGTGCGCTGGCGACTCCTCGCAATATTTCCTGAGCGACGTTGGGATTAGTTGTTGCTGGCACAACAACGGCGATTTTGAAGGGATTTGAGCCAGTTTGCAGGTTGCTAAGATAAATTACGCTTTCGGGATCGTTGGGATGTTGAGCGAGGGATTTTTGCAGGAGTTGCTCTGCTTCTTGGTGATCACCTTGAGCAATAGCAGCGATCGCTGATTCCTTGGCGGCGTTAGAATTAGTTTTGATCAGGAGATGATTGCCGTAACTCATGCGGGGATTATTATCGGCTTTTGGGGCAAATATTGCCGAGATTTGGGGAAAAAGAAACCAACCGATCAACCCCAGTAACACATAGAAAATTGGCGGTAAGCTCGCTTTTTTGCCAGTCTTTGTCATCGCTTTACTCCTTAACTTTGCTGATTGAATTCGGCTAAACGGCGGTTAATTTCGTCATCAAGGCTTAAGAAATCGATTTCTTGAGCTAATTTCTCGCTATAGTTCTCGCTTAATTCACTATAGACGTTTTCTTTTCGATAACGGTCGTTAATCGCTTCATTGGCATCCTCAAAGCGATCGCGGGAGGTATTGAGGTTGAGACTACTATCAAATTCGTTTATTTTGCCTAAAGCCTCATTCATGGAACTAATCGCTTTTAAGTTGCTCATTTCTAACTTATAATGCTCGATTTTTTCCTGCTCTTTACGAAGTTTTTCCTTAGCAGCAATGACCACTTTTTCGGCATTATCAACCCGATCTTTCATGGCGGGTAGAATTTTTTCTAGGGAGATAACCTTAACCATAGCCAGTCTTGCCGCTTCTTGAAGACCTTTTTTTTGAGCGGTGACAGCCTGTTGCAAGTAGTTTGTGTGTTCCTGTTTTTTTGCCTCGTATTGTGCTTGAGCCGATTGCTGGGCTGCTACTACTTTCGCCACCGATTCTGTCAATTCCGCTAGGGATTTTTGCATCAATTCTAGGGATTCTTTGGCCGATTCTACGGCAATTTTTCCGCCGGATTCGATGGGAATACCCCACAACCAATTCCAGATCGCAACGAGAGAATTGCCGGCCCTATCACCGATCAGCCAAAAAATCAAGGCTTTTGGGGTTAATTTTTTTAACAATTTCATGCCGTCTGTCTCCTAGAGGTGTTACCTGTTAATTAGGAGTGATGGCTAACTTTGATGCAGTGGGTAAGGTTAATTTTTGTAAAAAGTCTTGACAAGGATAGGAAGGTTTAGACTGGACCGGCAGATTTAATGGGAGCGAGGGGGACAAATCGACCCTTTTTGACCTGTAGAATCAAGTAGCGGCGATCATCAGGATTATTGTTCATGTTGCGGACACCATTTTCATCGAATCTAACAGTGCCAGTCATTCCTTCAATAGAAAAATCGTTTCTTAAAACTTGATTTAACAATTCTCGATCGAATTTTTGTCCTTGTTGGTATAACTTTCGCAAAGCGTTGAGGATAACTTTGGTCGCATCGTAGGCCATGGGAGTGCGCCAAACATTGATCTTATTTTGCCAAAAACTGTGGATATAATTATCTTGTTTGAGATCATACCAAGGCACGGTGATAACTAAATTTTCTACTCCTTGTTGACCTTCTGCAAGGGTGAGATAACTTTGAAAGGTGGGGGAACCTAAAGTTACTAAGTTTAACTGTTGTGCGGGACGTTGCTTAAAGATACTGACGGCTCTTTTCAGATCGTCAATATAGGGAGCAACCATGAGAATATTTACTTGGTATTGAGCGATTTTTTGATAAATTTTCTCTTGATCTAAATTATTTTTTGGTTCGATATTGCAGTCAAAATCTGCATCTTTAATGACTTTTTGAAACTGCTGACCGAGAAGAATGTTTCTATATTTTTGAGCGAAGTTATAATTATCCCCAGAGCGATTATCGTAACAAATTAAATTAGTGGGGTTTTGGATAATTAGCTTGTCAGTTTGTTTGCGGATGTATTCACTTAAGGTTGTGGCAAAAGTTTCCAGATCGGGAACCATTTTATATATATAGCCATTGCCAGAGATTTTCGGGGAAAAGCTGGTGGGAGATAGGGCAACAATTTTCCCTTGTACATAGCTATCTTTGGCCGCTTCACTAGCAGCAGAAGCATTATGACCAACCACTGCTATGATTGACGGATCTTTAACAAATTTTTCGGCTCGATCTTTGGCATCTGCGGCGCTATTATTATCATTAGCGACCACTACCTGTAGAAAGTGAAAATCAGGGTTTTTGGCCTGTTCATTGTTTAACTCCTCTTGGAATAAAGCAATACCTCGTAAAATTTCCTGAGCAATTTCTGGATTATTACCAAGAGGAACACTGGTGGCAATTTTTAAGGGATTTCTGTCTTGATAGGCCGCACGAGCGTTATTATAATAGATGCGAATCTCTGGATTGTTGGGCAAGCGATCGAGGGATTTTTTAAAAAGCTGAATTGCTTGTTTATATTCTTTATTTTTAAAAGCTTGTCTTCCCCGTTCAATAATGTTATCTTGTCGGTTTGTCTTTAATAATATTTCTTCACCTAAGCTAATTTCTGGGTCTTTACTAGCATCATCGGAAAATACTCCTCCCCAATATAAAACTGATAAAGTTACCAGAATACTTAAAATAAATAACAGAGCTTGTTTCCAGCGACTAGATAGACGTAAAGGCCAACTTTGCTCATAACTATTTTGGTGATTTTCCTCCGTATTTTCAGGGGGTAAAGGTAAAATTAACGGTGGTTCTTCAGGATTTTCTATCAAACGAGGCAGTAAAGAAGAACTAGCAGCATCCTTCTCAAATTCATGTAATCTTAATTCTTGTCGAGCGATTGTTAAGGATTCTTGTAGGGATTTATGTTCAAGAAAATTGGGAAGAAAAACTTCTAGAAATCTCAAAGCAACCCGCACAGCGATGGGTTCTTTCATAACAATAATATGCGGTACTCCGATATTAGCCAACTGACGACCAATACCTAACCCATCGCAGGAGTTACAGATAACAAGTTTTAAGCCTTTTTTAACAGCTATTTCTAGGGAATTTCTTAAATTATGTTCAGGAGATAAAGCCGTATCATTATCAATGATAAAAACTCCATCATGTCCGTCGCTACTGGTTTGACTATGACCTAAATAAACTACAATATCCCATGGATTTTTGATCAACTCATTGTGAATATTTATCGTTGAAAGAGGAACTTCTGAACTGGGACTTAATATTTGTATATAAACCTTATCTGGGTTTCCTAGTGCCGTTTGCAAACTGGATAAACACAGGGAATTACGCTCGTTTTCGATGTCAATATTACCCAAAATTACTAAAACATGAATCGGAGGAGTAAGGTTAATTATCGGAGGATTTCTCTGGATAGTAAGAGCAATTTCCACATCATTCCACCAATCCCGTAAAAAATTCCAACACTCCCAGGGAATTTGTTGTAAATCAAAGTGGGTAGTTTGGATAAAAAATCTTACTTCTGACTCAGTACCTATATGGAACAAGATATGATTTTGTATCGAACTCAGAGAACTGGAATTTAGCCATTCATTTAAGCTATCTTTTAAAGTTTTAGTGGCTTTTCTGAGGTTGTCTCTAGGATCACCTACCGCTGCATGGGTGATCATACTATGAGGAACGGTAATTCCTAAACTGGGTTGACTTTTTACCCAATGATAATAAGCTCGACGATAATTTTGCAAAGCGTCAGCAATGTCAAGGTTAGGGACTAATCTACCCTCGGCAAAAGGTGCTATCAAGAGATGATTGTCACGAATTTCTAGAGTGACGGAAAATCCCGTTTCAAAACTGCCATCACCAATTTTCAGAATCACAACTCTGCTCATGTCTTTATCCTTGACATTTTCTGCTATCTCTATTAAATCCTAAACTGCTCGGTAATGCTACTATCCCCTAAACTTAGATTAACATTAAAGCGATCGTCGGCATCAGCTAGAAAATAAAGTTGTAGATAGCTATCTAAGGGTTTCTCCCTTGCTATTGCTTCTAAACCGGGGATTAATTGGCCTATTTCATCGCTAATTTGCAAAGATAAACCGGGGGGTAGCTTGGCAAAATTGTCCATGGCATAGGCACGAATTAAAACAGCAACTCTCTGGTGACTGGTCGATAAAACTCCCACCATTAAAGCGATTTTATAACCCATTAATTGACTACCCACATCGAGCATTTTGCGGATAGCAGCATTAGGATAATGAGGATCGATATTCCAGAGATATTCGGCCGCTTGCCAGCGAATAGTTTCATCTTGGGTTTGATGTTGCAGTTTTGCTAAAGCTTCCTCTGGGGTTAAATGTTCCGAAAATTCCACCTCTTTTTGACTAGCATACAGTTGTCTAATTTCTCGCTGAATATCTGTCAGAGATTCTCGGCTGCTGATTTTTTCAGCAGCCAACAAAAAACCAGGATTAATTGGACGATAATTGTCGATAGTGCTGAGGATTTCCTGCCATTTTTCGGTAATAATTCCCTGCAACCATTGACTAAGTTTGGTGGGGATTACCTCTAAACGCTGCTGATAAAGTTTTTCTCGCCATTGTTGATTATTCAACAAAGCTAACCACTGCTGACAACTAATATCTAATCTCGGAGAATAGGGTGAAACTTGACCTAACTTTTTAATTAAATTTTCTGCTGTTGCTGGCGATAAATTTGCTAAAGATTCCAGTTTTCCTTTTTCACTTTCTCCCTCTAAACAACTCTGCCAAAGAATATCTAAATCATCAATAATTTGCTCACTGTCCAAATAATATTGATGGTAAATTGGATCGTATCCTGCGAGATTTTTAACATCTTTTCTGGATATAAAACCCCAGATATTGAGAAATTTTTCTGCTAAATCTACCTGCACCCCTAGATAAAAATCTGCCGCTAAATCGGGAATATCAACCCATTCTTGCTCTATTGTCAATCCCTCAATGTCAATAGTTTGACTGGGAATAGTAGTAACTTTTTTATCTTGAATTTGCCAAGTAAACCCGTTAATAAACTCCCAAAGATACTGATGGTTTTTAGGTGTTGTTTGAAGGGAAAAATCAAGATTATCTTTCAGCCAATTGCTTAAGCATATTTGGACTAAGTAATTAATCAAAGCCTGATTTTTGGCGGTTTGATTAGAGTATTGACCGAGAATCGATCGAGCTTGTTTAATCTCTGTTTCCGAAAAAGTTAGCCAAAGGGATTTCGGGTTAATTTGTTGCAAAATATCGAGGTTGACTTTCATGGTATCTCCTAACAGATTAGATTTGAGTTAAGTAGGACTGACAAAAATATTCCAGATAAGCATCGATCTCTTGTTTTTGCCGAGATTGTAATTTAATCTCATTTAACAAAATAGGACAATCTTTGCCTTCCCTTGCACAGAGTAGCTGATAAATTTTTTTACATAATTGGGTTATTTCTCGACTAATAGTAGATGAGTGAACTCCCAATCGATTAGCGATCTGTGCTTGCGTCATCTTTTGATGATAGTAACAATATGCAATCTGTTTAACTTCATACTCAAGAGTGATTAATAACTTATTAATATCTTCCTGGATTTCTTGCTGTTGTAGTAAATCGTTACTTGGCTTCTTGCTGGAGAGATTTTCCCAAAAGTAATTGCTATTATCGTCATAATTAGTAGGCTCAAATCTAGAGTAAGGAGGATCGATATGATTACGCATTATCTCCCCTATTTGATTGAGTTTTGCTTGCACTTCCTCAACGGTGAGAATAACTTGCGGTTGTAACTGCTGTAGGCGATCGATTACCTGTTGCCAATCCTCCTCTTGCCAGTTATCCAATGATCTAACAGAAGCTTTTTTTACCTCTCGAAAACAGTTAAATATTAGCAGATGATTCTCGTTAAAGATACCCGATGCTCGTAAAACTTTTTGAATTTTATTCGCACTAAAAAGACTGACTATACCGAGATTAGTCCTGCCAATAGTTTTATACTCTCCTCGCAGGAAATTATAGAGAGTATTTCTCAATTTTTTATCTGTCCATTTTTCTAAGATTAAGCGAAAAAATCCCGGTTTGGTCTTGTTATCCTGAAAGTTACCGTAAAAATTGCGAGGATTGTTGGTGATTGCCGTAGAAAGCAAATTCAGCAAATAGTAGAAGAGGGTTTCATAATCAGCATCGATCCGATGACCGACATTTTGATAAACCCTTTGAGTTACCATACAGGAGCGATATTGTAAGAAAACCATCCAATGGGACTTGACTAATTGGTTATTAGGATCATTCTGTAACCATTGCCACAGATAAAAATACACCGCTTCATCATCGGCCACGCTTCCAGCGATCGCATCGATCGATTTTCTTAATTGTGGCACTTCGCACCAGAAAACTCGATCGCCTTCAATCGCTTTAATAGTAGTATAAAAGTACCTAACGCTCATTTCTATCACCGGCTACAGGTATCTGATATCTGATTAGGTAAAAACCGAGGATTTTCTGCAAGAGGAGCAAACAAATTGAGCGATTGCCTTGCCAAGCGCACCTCTTTCTCTGACAATAGATGAGGGACTGATGAGAAATTATCAGTTATGCTGAGACAGCCTTAGCAAACCAGTACAAGACCCATAAATTCACTCTGAGCTGCCACAAATAGCCGTCATATCAACTTCTAGGACAAAAATTAGGAATGCGAGTAACTTTTACCGAAAATCAGGGTTTTAGAAAGGAATTGAATAAACGGGTTGATGCTTATTTTACCGAAAACGGCATCCCCACCAGAGATAATTTTGCCATGTACCTGAAGACGATCACGATTTTAACTTGGGTAATTGCCGCTTGGCTATTTGTGCTTTTTGGTCCGGATATCTGGTGGCTAAAAATTATTGGTTGCATGGTTTTAGGAGGAGGATTAGCAGGGATTGGTTTTAGCATTGGTCATGATGCCAACCATGGCGGCTATTCTAGTAAAAAATGGGTTAATTCTCTCCTTGGCATGAGCTACGATTATATCATCGGTACTTCCAGTTATCTCTGGCGTTTTCGTCATAATTATCTCCATCATACCTACACCAATGTTTTAGGGTACGATGTGGAAATTCACGGCGATGGTGTGGTGCGAATGACTCCCCATGCCGAGCATAAATGGTATCATCGTTATCAACATTTATTTATCCCGATTCTCTACGCTATAATTCCTATCTATTGGTCATTCTCCGATGTGCGCTCTATCCTCTTTGGTCATCGTTTTGGCGAGATTAAAATTCCCAATCCTAAACCGATCGATCTATTCGTTTTATTGAGCGGAAAACTTGTTTATCTCTTTTGGTTTATTGGCATTCCTCTCTTAGTTGGTTATAGTCCCCTAGAAATAGCGATCGGTTTTCTCATTGCTTTTATGACCTATGGAGTGCTTGCCTGTCATGTATTTATGTTAGCTCATGTTTTGGAACCCGCCGAATTTATTCAACCCTCGGCAGCTAACCAAATCGAAGACGAATGGGCAATCTTTCAAGTGCGAACTACCGTAGATTTTGCTCCTAAAAATGCCTTTTTAAATTGGTATTTAGGGGGATTAAATTATCAAGTTGTTCACCATCTTTTCCCGCAAATTTGCCATATTCACTACCCCAAAATTGCCCCAATCTTAGCGGAAGTTTGCCAAGAATTTGGCGTTAATTATGCCGTTTATCCCACCCTGCGAGGTGCTTTAACTTATAATTATCGTTGGCTCAGACAATTAGGCAATAAACAAAGTAATTTCGATCTCAAATTAGCCAGCTAAAATCAGGAGACAGGAGACAGGAGTTGAGAGTTGGAGTTTTAGGGAGTTGGAGTTTTAGGGTTTTGGGGTATTAGTTGAAATTTCCCCACTTCCCCACACCCTACACCCTACACCCTACACACCACACCCTACACCCCACACCCTACACCCCACTTCCCCACTTCCCTAACAAAAATGAACCTACCCAACTCGATTACCCTATCGCGACTCTTGGGACTGCCATTAATTTTATACTGGTTGCACCAAGGCACAGAAATCGATCGCTGGTTAAGTTTAATTATCTTTCTGATTGCTGCCAGCACCGATTGGCTCGATGGTTATTTAGCGCGAAAATTAAATCAAATCACCGAATTAGGGAAATTTCTCGATCCTTTGGTCGATAAATTGCTGGTTCTCGCTCCCCTCTTAGCCCTGATTGAAATGGATTTAATTGCTGCTTGGGGAGTATTTTTGATTCTCGCTCGCGAATTAGCGATCGCTGGTTGGCGCATTAATCCAAATTTAACGGGAAATAGCGACATAAAAGGGGCTAATTGGTGGGGAAAAAGCAAAACAGTCAGCCAAATTATCGCTATCGCTCTCTTAATTGCTCCCTTGCCTTCTGAATATAACTTAATTTCTCAGATTGCCTTTTGGCTATCGGTGACATTAACTTTAATTTCTGGCGTGATTTATGTCACACCCAGCCGAAAATTAACCCAAAATTGATAAAAATTTAACCATTAGCAACAATTCAGGAAACAAACCAAGAGAAAAAGGTTGCATTTTTTTCTGGGTGTGTAATAATCGGGTAGAATATTGTCAAAATCCTCAGGTTCAAACATACCACTCAAAAAAAAACTATGTCCACTACATATATCTCTGCTCCGATTGGCTCCACCACGGGTTATACCATCGATAGTACCACTTTCCCCCCAAGTCTAGCAGCTTTTTGGAAAGACGCTCCAGCCAATCTCGACCTAGCCGTTTCTATCACTACCGCAGCCACTGGTAGAAATCTTACTGCTTTAGGTACAATCTCTGGACGTTCCGCTTGGTTACTTCGCAACGGAGTCGGTCAGACTGACGTGGCGAGTGCTAACCTCTCTGGTTATAAAAGCACCCCCCCTTTTTCACAAAATTATTTTCTTCCTGGCGGAACTGACACTTACGTCGCCTCTACTTTTGTAACCGGTCCGGCAACCCATATCCTCGACTTTGGTGGTAATCAAAGGTTTACTAAAGCACAAAACCAAGCTCCCGCTAGCGACGACATTGCCATGTTGGGTAACCTTGGTCCCTTCGTACTTAGAGGTGCAAATGGTAACGATACCCTAACCGGTAGCATGATGGCCGATACCCTGTTCGGTTTCGACGGAAACGATAGCCTAAATGGTGGTTCGGCAAACGATAGCCTAGATGGTGGCAATGGAAACGATACCCTAATCGGTGCCAATGGAAACGATACCCTAATCGGTGGCAATGGAAACGATAGCCTAGATGGTGGCGCGTTATCCGATACCCTAACTGGTGGCGACGGAAACGATACCCTAACTGGTGGCACGGGAGTGAATACCCTAGATGGTGGTAATGGTGCTGATACATTTGTATTTACCAATCAGGGTAATCAGACAGTTTCCCAATTCATTACCAGTGACAATGATGTCTTCGCATTTACTGTTAGTGCTTACGGAGGCGATCCAACAGCGGGTACGACGGCAGTTGTTAGTGATGCCGCTACTGCTGTCAATGCTTCTAGCAGTATCATTGTTGATACTTTTGATAATATCGAGGCCTTGGGGAATACTAAATCATCAATTCGTTTTGCCTTCGCCACCGATACAAAGACCCTCCTCTATGACTTTGACAGTAACTGGTCAACCCCCAACATCACCGTTGCGACAGTTACCTCGATTACTGGTACATTAGCTGCTGCTAACTTCGCCTTCATTTAACTTCCTTGTTTGAATAGACAGATACTGGGTGTGTTAGCTAGGGCTAAGACACCCTTATTGCTTTAATGGTGGGTGGGAAGTCTCTGGTTTTAGGGAACTCTGGAATAGGCAACGGGAACAGTAGCTAGGGTCTGCTGAATAAATCTAAAAACCTTGTTGGATAAGACTTTTGGACTTTTTTCCCCTCAAAAAGTGCCAGCCATTGCGGGGATCGGGGGGAAAATTCCGGGACTTTTTCCCTGAAAATTAGGTAGTTGACCACCTGAAAATCGATAAAACCCCACACCCCACCTGCCCCCCGATGTCGGGGGGGTTGGGGGGCCACACCCTGCCCCTAGGAAAAGCTTTTTGCCGCAAACCCTAGGTAGTAGTATTGGGATTAGTTTTGTGTAGTTATCGAAAATTTGGGTTAAAACCCCGTCCTTTTAGGACGGCTTTAAGCTACAATGGAAAAAGCGATAACCAAGCTAAAAACTGAACCTTGACAACAGATAGTAGGGGGTTTTGTTCAGAAAAGAATTCAAATTCGGCCTT
>NZ_JAPZRB010000508.1:0-10835 GCF_027531105.1 Microcystis sp. LE18-22.4A | reverse complement strand
GTGTCATCGTTGTTGGTTTCTCGCTGGGGACTTGCGCTTTGATAATGTACCATTTATGGCTTGTCTGATTCTTCTACAGAGCGACTGTCTGGCTGGGATATTATTCCTACGCAGGTCCCCTGGGTTATTGCTGAGGTCGAGCCTTTGCAGGGAGGTAAGTCGAGCGAGCGCTTCTGGAATCTTCCTGATTTGGTTATTGCTGAGGTAGAGCCATTGCAGGGAGGTAAGTTGAGCGAGCGCTTCTGGAATCTCCCTGATTTGGTTATTGCTGAGGTGGAGGCTTTGCAGGGAGGTAAGTTGAACCAGCGCTTCTGGAATCTCGCTGATTTGGTTATTGTCGAGGTCGAGGAGTTGCAGAGAGGTAAGTTGAGCCAGCGCTTCTGGAATCTCGCTGATTTGGTTATTGTCGAGGTCGAGGCTTTGCAGAGAGGTAAGTCGAGCGAGCGCTTCTGGAATCTCGCTGATTTGGTTATTGTCGAGGTGGAGGCTTTGCAGGGAGGTAAGTTGAGCCAGCGCTTCTGGAATCTCGCTGATTTGGTTATTGTCGAGGTCGAGGAATCGCAGGGAGGGAAGTTGAGCGAGCGCTTCTGGAATCTCGCTGATTTGGTTATTGTTGAGGAAGAGGAGTTGCAGAGAGGTAAGTCGAGCGAGCGCTTCTGGAATCTCGCTGATTTGGTTATGGCTGAGGTAGAGTCCTTCCAGGGAGGTGAGTTGAGCGAGTGCTTCTGGAATCTCCCTGATTTGGTTATTGCTGAGGTCGAGGTTTTGCAGGGAGGTGAGTTGAGCGATTTCGGGGGGAATTTCTGTTAAGTTTTTGTTGGACAGATTTAACATCCACGCTCTTTTGTCCTTTGCCCGTTGAATTAACTCTAATACTTCCTGTGCTGTCATTGACCATTCCCCCGCTACTATATTTACTCCATTTTGGCAAAAGTATCGGGTTAATACAACTGGTTGAGACCTCATCAGCTTGAGTTGAGTTTCTGGAGAGTGAACTGAAAACTCGCATCTGATGACCGATAAGGGACTTGCGTGGGAATAATATCCTAGCCAGAAAATCGCTCTGTAGAAGAATCAGGCCGGCCAGATGGCATATTATCAAAGCGCAAGTCCCTTAGCTGCGGGGACTCTCAAAGGCTCTCCCCCTACTTAGGGTGATCAGCAAACCTGGGCGATCGGAGGGCGCAGGTTCCTTGCGCCCCTACAGTAACGGATTTTGTCCACAATGTAGGGGCGAACTGCGTTCGCCCAAAAGGTACATTATCAAAGCGCAAGTCCCTAACTGGGTGACTAAAGTTGAGAATTCCCTTAAGATAAAGTAAATAAGTGTAAAGAAACTGAAAGTTAGCCTACACCCTTGCTGAAAAAATTCTCATTGTCTAGAAGTGCTATGCTCAATCGTTTTTGCCGAGGAATCTCGATCGCTCTTGTAATTGGTGTCATTAGCTGTCTGGGTTGGATTATCTGCCCGGATCAAGCTCTAGCGGTGAATAATCCCGAATTACTGCCCAATCAAGCCACTCCGATCGTTGATTTAGCCAATTATCTACCCGCAAAACAGGAAGAGGCATTAATCCGAGATATCGAGACATTTCAAGGGGAAACCGGCTGGAAAATGCGAGTTTTAACCCAATATGACCGCAGCCCCGGCCGGGCAGTGATTAATTTCTGGGGATTGGATGATAAAAGTATTCTCCTAGTGGCCGATGGTCGCGGCGGTAATCTACTATCTTTTAGTATTGGTGATGCCGTCTATGAATTTTTACCCCGCACTTTTTGGATCGAATTACAGGCCCGTTTCGGTAATATGTATTTTGTCCGGGAAAATGGCGAAAATAATGCGATCGTACAATCCTTGGACACGGTAAAAGGCTGTTTAGTTAAAGGTGGTTGTGCGGTGGTCCCCGGTTTACCGAGGGAACAGTGGATTTTAACTTTAATTACCTCAATTGTCGGCGGTTTAGTCTTCGGTTTTGCCGGTATTCCTCGCAAAGAAGGACAGGTTTTCGCTTGGCAATGGGTTTTAATTGTCTCTCCCCTCTGGTTTATCCTCTTTGTTGCTTTTGGCATCGGACCGGTGGTTACTCGCACCAGTGAATTACTGCCCCTTTTCCGCAATTTAATCGGTTTTGCCCTCGGGGTTTTAGTCGCCTATCTTTCCCCTCGTTTTAATTCCCTCAACGCCTCAAAAACCTAAAAATTAGCGGCTTGTCAGTGATCAGTAATCAGTAAACAGAAAGTAGCGAAGTTTTTAGCTATAAATGATAGCTGACGGCGGCCCCTCATGGTTCGATCGATCTAGCTCTGTTACAATTAGAAAAATTGTGGAGTGAGTGAGATAACGTTTATGTGGGTCAATACTCAAAGTGAGATTATTAGTAAGGTTTTGCCGCCAGCAGTACGTCTGTTCTTAAGAACGCAAGTGGAACAGATAGAAGATTTAGAAATGCAGCTGCAAGGTCATGATCGGCAAATTTTGCGCGGTTATATCCCCGGGGTATTTTTAGCCGTAGGAAAAGCGATTTATCAAGGTTTACATTTAGGTAAAGCGCAATTAAGAGGGGAAAATATTCGTCTTAATATTGGGCAGGTTTTGCGAGGGAAACCTCTAAAAATTTTGGAACCTATTCGGGTTAGCGGTGAGGTGGAAATTAACGAGCAGGATTTAAATAATTCGATCGCCTCGACTATTTTAGTTAATGCTTTTGCCGATTTACTAATTTTTTCCCTAGAAAATAACGGAATTGTTAACGCCAGAGAAATTATCTCACAACAGCGTTTTAACTGGAAAAATGTTCTCTTAAATCAGGGTTATTTCTCTCTTCTCGGCTATAGAGAAACAGGTGCGGAAGTAATTTTTAGCGCTGATATTACCCTAGAAGATGCCCGCACTTTAGGGATTAATCCCCGACAATGGCAAGGTTTAGCCCCAGATTTATCTATTGATCTGCAACCTTTTACCGTCGATTTAGGTAAAGATGTGGAGATTAAATCTTTTATTCTCGACGCTCAAACTCTTTTCTGTCAGGGAAGTTTTTTGATTTTACCTTAAAAATAAACGGGATGATTCCGGTGGGTTAACTTAGTTTAACCCACCTAATTAGGGCTTGCTAAATAAATCTAAAAACCTTGTTAGATTAAGGCTTTTTCAGGGGGAAAATTCACACCCCACACCCTACACCCCACACCCCACACCCTGCCCCCACCAACAAACTTTTTCAGCAGACCCTAATTATTACCCCGGATTCTGTGCGATTAAAATAACTGTTTGCATTAGTCCGACTAGAAGACCAAGAATACCACCGAGATTAACAATTCCCTGTAATTCCTGTTTAACAATGCCTTGAATAGCATTTTCCAGATCGGCCGGAGAAGTGGCATTTACCCGATCGCGGATTACCTGATCGATGTTGAGAATCGGGATAATTTGGGCGACTAATTTCTCTAAATCTTCCTCTAAATAACGCTCTAAAATTAACGCTAACTCTTGACTAATTACCCCTAATGATGTAGTCATTGACACCGAGGATTGCAGACGATTAATAATTAAATTAGCGATTTGATCCCAGTCGATCGTTTGTCCAAAATCTTGCAGAAATTGTTCGCCACTTTCTTGAATATAAATTCGCACCGTATCCCTGGTGGTTTTACGCAATTGTCTGACGGTGGAGATAGGTAAATTTTGTAAAGAGATACTTTGTAACCAGTTTTTCAGACGATTACGCATCTCTAAAGATAGTAATAATTCTTTGATTCTGGTATTAGCTAAATCCTTTTCATCAAGGCAAAAAGTGCGTAAGCGGGCCAGGGCATTGCGTAAACCGAATAAATTGGCTACTACCCAATAGGTTCCACTGGTTTTTTCCCGAAATCCTTCATCGATAACCTGAATATTGCGATCGGTTAAAAAATCGATTAAAGCTAGACGGATAACATCAGCAGGTAGGACAGTTTCTAATAGCCAATCGGAGAATTGTCGCGCCTGTTGTTCACTGAGAGAAAATTCTAAGACTAGGCGATCAAAAATTTGATTGATCTGTTTTTCTAAAAAGTCCTGCCGTCGGGCTAAAACTTTTAGTAATCTCGCTAAAGATTCCCCGAATAAATCGTGAAGAATCGCCGCCAAAATCTCGGCTGTTTTTGCTTGCCGATCGCCTTTTATTTGTTTTAAAGCTAATTGTAACAGCCAGAGTATCGCCCCCTGTACCCTTTCGGTGTCGAGGAGTCGTTTAGCCAGTTTTTGTAGTTCCTCGGGAGTTAACAGGGAACCCATGATCGTATCCGATACCCGGACAGCTAATCGATCTTGATTGCGAGGAATTAGCCCCGGGGTGAAGGGAAGAGGACGCTTACCGATATAAATCGCTTTGTAGGGACGAAATAGCATTTTTATGGCTACATCGTTCGTAAAATAGCCAATAATTGCCCCCGCGATCGGCGGTAAGAGCCATGTCCAAAGAGTAGGGAGATTCAATTTAGCAGCAAAAAATAAACGGAAATGTGAGTAAGTTATTTCTTCAAGACTAACACTCCCATCAGTCCTGCTAGGAGTGGATAGTGAACAGCGCCGGAAAATCCCGACCGATAGCCTAATTTTACCTGTTCTGGGCCCCTGGGAAAGCGATCGATACTGGGACTAATATAAGCGTACTGGTCAGTTAAGCCGTAGCGCTCGGCGGCGGGAACGACGATATGATCGAGATACCAGTTTTGGAATAGTTTGGCGATGGTTTGGGTAGGTTGATGGAAGTCAAGAATCGCCGCTTTAGCACCCGGTTTCAGGACTCGGTATAATTCCCCCAGACATTGGGTAATATCGACCACATTGCGTAATCCATAGCCGATAGTGGCACAATCAAAGCTAGAATCGGCAAAGGGTAAATTGAGGGCATCCCCCTCCATCCAGTTAATATTAGTGGCGCTAAAACGTTGACGGGCGATTTTTAATTGTTGTGGGGAAAAATCTAGTCCGATCACTTTGCCGGTTTTACCCACTTGTTTTGATAATAGGTTAGTCAGGTCGCCGCTACCACAACAGATATCGAGGGCAAAATCCCCTTTTTCGGGTTGACACCACTTGACTGTCATTAATTTCCAGACGCGGTGTAATCCTAAACTTAATTCTTGATTAAGGCGGTCATATTCGGGAGCGATCTGATCAAAAATTGCCTGTATTTCTGTGGAGTTAGGTGAGGATTGATTGGACATTTTTATAATATAGCACCAGAGAAAATCCCAGATGAAGTTATACCATTCTATCCTATCTGCGCTCACGGAGATAAGCTGTTGAGCATCTACAGCAGTTATCTTCATGGTGGGAACAGTAGCTTAGGTTACGCTTCATCTATCCGAGAACCTTCCGGTCGCAATTCGAGCGAGAGGCCTTCCCGGGCGAGAATAGTTTCAGGGAAAATCTGTCTTACCTGTTCCCCAATGCGATCGAGAAAATCGTCATTATGGGCCGGATCGTGATGAAATAGAACTAACTGCTTAACTTGCGCTGCTTGAGCGATTTTGACTGCTTGCTGCCAAGTGGAATGACCCCAACCCACCTTAGAATACTTAGGATCGTTGTATTCCTCATCGGTGTAGGTAGCATCAATAATCATCACATCCGCTTGCCAGGCCAAAGCCAGAACGTTATCATCAAGGCGATCGGGAAAATGTTCGGTATCGGTAATATATGCTGCCGATAAACCCTGCCAATTTACCCGATAACCCACCGCTTCTCCTGGATGATTTAAAGGACGGGTTTCGACGGTGACATCCCCACAGTGGAGGGTTTCGCCCATTTCTAGATTATAAAATTCTAAATCGGCCCGCATAATCTGCAAAGGCACGGGAAAATTGGGATGTGACATCTGATCGTGTAATTTTTGCTTGATGGTTGCCCCATTGGGGGAGGGAACCGCGTAGATTTTAAAAGTATTGCCCCTGATAAAAGCGGGGATAAAAAAAGGAAAACCCTGAATATGATCCCAATGGGAGTGGCTGAAAAATAAATGGGCTTTCGCTGGACTTTCTGCCATCAAAGACTGTCCTAGGATGCGTAACCCCGTACCACCGTCAAAGATTAATCTTTCTCTACCGACTTGCATCTCTACACAGGAAGTATTACCACCATAACGAACGGTTTCCGAACCGGGACAGGGGATACTTCCCCGTACTCCCCAAAATTTGATCTGGAAACGGTTGTCGGGCATATCAGAAGTTCCTCTACTTGTGCTGATGGGCTAATATAGCGGTTTTCAGTCTAATAAGGTATGGTAAATCCCTTGATAGATAGGCGTTTCAGGGTTTCAATCGGGACTAACTTCTGTGAAAACCGCTATAGATCAGATTAGCACTCTTCCACAATTAAGTCTGTGACCTGATGACAAACACGATAATTTATGATAGGGGGAAAGGATTATAGTTTTCGGGAAAGCAAGAGCATGGATTTACAGAAATTCTTAGAACAATTGCCTCAACAGTATCAGGATTGGGGATCGGCTTTAATGTCGCCTATTTCCGAGCAATTAACCCTTTTAAGCCAAAAAACCGCATCTTATCCCGATCGCAATCTCTTTCCCCTACTCAATTTAGCCGTTGCCTGTCTGCAACCGGACGAGGTTTACTGTCAAGTGGGTTGTTTTCGTCGCGGTAGTTTAGTCGCCGCTTTCTGCGATAATAGCGATCGCTACGGTTATGGCGTAGAAGCTTTTTTTAAATACGATCCATCGGGAGAAAGACTAACTATATTATCTCAGGATTTGGAGGATTTTCAACTATCAGAACAGATATTTTTAAGCGATCAAGAAACGGAACCCTTTTTCGATGATCTCGAAGAATTAAACAGTGAAGAAAAGCTGGGAGTTTATTACTACGATGCCGCCGAAGACTATCGATCGCTTTTGATCTCCTTACTTTTAGCCAAAAACTTCTGGTCTGATTCCGCTTTAATTATCATCAATAAATGTCAGCATCCTGCTCTCCAACAGGCAATAAAAGATTTTACTAAAACCCATCCCCAAGCTCAGATAATTTTAGATGATCAAGTCGCTAATCACGGTTTGCTTGGTTTCAAAAATATTTGTTTATTAGCTTGGAATGCTCCCCCGAACATAACAGCGCTAAAATCCCCGAAAAAACTGGTTTTAAATGTGGGTTGTGGTCCCCATAATCCCGAAGCCTTACCCCAACTATTCCGCGATGGCAATTGGCAAGAAATTCGCCTCGATATCAATACTGCTGTTAACCCGGATATTTTAGGAACTATTACCGATTTAAGTGCCGTTCCCGATCACTCCGTCGATGCGGTTTTTTCTAGTCATAATCTAGAACATATTTATCATTACGAAGTTCCCATCGCCCTAGAGGAATTTAAACGCATTCTTAAACCCGAAGGCTTTTTGATGATCGTGGTTCCCGATATGCAAACTGCCGCCGAATTTGTCGCTAGAGGCGATATGGAAAATGAACCTTTATATATTTCTCCCGGGGGTCCAGTGCGCGCTTTGTGGATGTTTTACGGCATGGGAACAGAAGTCCCCGGAATGCCCTATATGGCTCATAAAACTGGTTTTACTTCTCAAAATCTCAACCAGAAATTACAAGAAGCAAATTTTGCCAGAGTCGAGGTAATTCGCACGGAATTTGAGTTAGTTGCTTTTGGGTATAAGTGAGGAAAGATTAGCAAAAATTGCCCGCACTTGTGGGGCGATTCTTTCCCTTTGATTGATTAAATAAATACTAACGAGGGTTAAAGATACCCCCACCCATTGCAATACACTTAACATCTCACCGAGGAATAAATTCCCGAAAGTGAGGGCAAAAACCGGAGTTAAAAAAGTTAAAGAACTTAAACTGGTTAAATTGCCCTTGGCGGCTAAATAAAAGAATATTCCATAGGCGATCGCACTACCAAAAATAGTGGCATAACTTAAAGCTAACCAACCATTTAAATCGATATTCTGCCATTGATGGGATTCTCTGAAACCTGAAGCTAAAAATAGGGGCAATCCCCCTAAAATCATGTGCCATCCCGTGGCGCTGACGGGATCCGCATGACGACAGACAAACCGGATTAAGACTGTTCCCACCGCCATGGATAGGGAAGCCAAAAGCATCAGCATTTCGCCGCTATTTAGTAATTCTTGCCAGCTAAAGTCAATATTTACCGCTTTTTGTCCAAAAAAGTCATAAAACCATTGATCGGGCAAGCCGATTAAACTAATTCCCCCAATCCCTAAACCCAATCCCAACCATCCCCAGACACCGATAACTTCTTTAAATAGCCAACTCGACATTAAAGCCACCGCTAGGGGTTGGGAGTCAATAATTACCGATCCTAGCCCTGCCCCGGTGCGATTTAATCCCAATGCCAGAAAACCTTGAAAAAGAGTGGCATCCATCAGAGCAAAAAGGGCAATCCATAGCCACGCTTGCAGGGTTTTGGGCTGAGGACGACCTAAAAACCAAGCTACTATTAAAACTAACATTCCGGCGGGGACAAGGCGAATTCCCGCCATAAATAGGGGGGTAGTATGGGGGATAACACCCTTCATCGCTACCATCGCTGTTCCCCAGAGAAAAAACGGTGAGATAAATAAGAGGGGCGAGGATTTCTTTAAATCTAGGTTTTCCATAGGTAGCGATCGAGTTTTGTAGATAACAAATTTCCCTAATTGTATAGTAGAGACTGGGTATCAGCCCTTAATTCTCTTGACTTTCTCCTAACTGATTTTCCTCTAAATCTGTTATTGGTTTTTCTTCCCCGTAACTGATCCAGATCGCAATCATTCCGGCGATAGGAATGGAGAGAAAAACCCCTAATAATCCCGCAACTCTTTCGCCGATAAAGAGAGATAAAAATAAAATTACCGGGTTTAATTCTAGGGCATTGCCCATAACTTTAGGGCGAATAATATTATCTTGAATTTGCACCAAGACAACACAGACAATAAAAGCTTTAACGGCAATTGCTAGTCCCTG
The DNA here is from genome assembly GCF_027531105.1 of Microcystis sp. LE18-22.4A. NCBI lineage: Bacteria > Bacillati > Cyanobacteriota > Cyanophyceae > Chroococcales > Microcystaceae > Microcystis > Microcystis sp. LE18-22.4A. Next base: position 1,862 of record NZ_JAPZRB010000508.1, on the reverse strand, counting down.
GGAGGTAAAAGTCAAGATAGTTACCAACAAAATGCCCAGGGTTGCCCCGATACCAGGGATAGCATCGATAACACCGAGAATGCTCGCTAAAATTAGCCCATATTTGATTCCTAATAGGGAAAAACTTAAGAAACTCGTCACCGATAAAAAGAGCATTAACAATAGTTGCCCGCGAATAAATCCCAGAAAACTTTGTCGAAAAGACTTGGCAAAACGCTCCCGGTATGCTATGGGGAGAAGTTGCAAAAAACCTCGCCAGAGTTTATCACCGTCGATGAGCATATAAACACTGATCACCGCCCCGAAAATGCCCGTAAAGACACTGGAAAAAACTCCCTGTACGAGCGATAAACCCGTGGCTAAACCGGTTTGTAAGCTTCCCACCATTTTATTCAAATCTAATCGATCGAGAAAGTCTTGAAAGGGTAAAAAATCTTTTTGACTAAGGGCATCGGTAAGATTAAATAGTAGTCCTCTCCCCTGATTAACCGCTTCTAATCCTATGCCTGTGACTAATCTAAATAGGAGGATAAAAGCTACTAGGGTGGTAATAGCAATGGCTAGTCCTCTCGGTAGATAACGGGATAACCAAACCACGGGATAATTTAATAGAGCGGCCAGGACTGCCGAACCAGTAAAAATAGCGATCATCCCGTAGAAATAGTTAATTAAGATAATTAGACTCCAGCCACAGCCAAATAATAATAGATAGCGCACTAGAATCGAGTTATTCAGAGTTTTCCAAAAGGAGCTAGAAGGGGGCATAAATAAAGCTAGAAATAGGATTTTAGCATTTAGAATTGTTTTAACAAAGCTTCCCGCATGACCGAGACGGGGACGGGTTGACCTAACCAGATTTCTAGTGCGATCGCTCCCTGATTAACTAACATTTCTAACCCATCAATAATTCTGATCCCTCTAGTCCGGGCCAACCGGAGAAATTTGGTCGGCCGGGGATTATAAATTAGATCGTAGGCGATCGCCGATGGGGGTAAAAGGTCTAATAATTCTAACTCAACAGGGGATTGTTCGCCCTGGGGGGACATTCCGATCGGGGTAGAATTAATCAGGAGTTCTGTGGTGGATACCAGCCCCTCTAATTCGTCCCAGCTATGCACTTCTAGGAGGTCATAGAGGCTGGTATTCGCCCAACTTTCTTTAAAAGGATCTAATTTCTTTTGATTGCGTCCTACCACATGAATTTCGCCACAGCCCAACTGGGCGCAAGCCACCACCACCGCCCGGGCAGCGCCGCCATTGCCTAAAATAACTGGATTCACCCGACTCCAATCTTTGTCAAGGGATTTCAAGGGTGCGAGAAAGCCATCCACATCGGTATTCGTTCCCTGCCAGCCGGTTTCCGTGCGCCAGACGGTGTTAACTGCGCCCACTAGCCTGGCTTTCTCGGTAATTTGCGATAATAAGGGAATAATTGCTAATTTATGGGGAATTGTGACGCTAAAACCCTCTAGAGCGATGGCGGACAAACCAGCGATCGCAGTTGCCAAATTTTCCGGGGCGATCGGTAGGGGAAGATAGACATAATTTAGCCCCAAGGCATCGATAGCGGCATTGTGCATGGGGGGAGAAAGAGTATGGCCGATAGGATCGCCGATTACGCCTAATAACTTGGTTTTTCCGTTAATAATGGTCATAAAAAAAGGTGGGCTTTCCCCACCAAAGTTTGATATCAAGGGTGGCCAATGCTCACCTTACTATACTAGGGTTTGCTGAAAAAGTTTTTCCTGGGGGCAGGGTGTAGGGTGTGGGGTGTGGGGTGTAGGGTTTTACCGATTTTGAGGGGGTCAATTACCTAATTTTCAGGGAAAAAGTCCAGGGATTTTTCCCCCGATCACTCCCAG
>NZ_JAPZRB010000270.1:0-4275 GCF_027531105.1 Microcystis sp. LE18-22.4A | reverse complement strand
AAATTACTGGTGCAAGTTGGGAATCTGGTAATGTACCGCAAGTCCTTCGTCATCGCTCTGCCTATCTAAATGGTTGCCTTTTTTAACTTTTTTATTGAGTTCATTAAGCATTTCTACTTATTACAAAGGTGAGATGCTCCCCCACATATCGACGCTCACTTCTTTCACCTTCTCCCGAACTGCGTCTGGCTGTGCCTTTAAGGCTTCCATTAATTCTTCTTGCTTATGTCCTTTAATCACATCTAGTAAAATTTTTTTGTCCAGATCTACGACCGTTGTTATGAAATCTTTATGTCCTTTTAAGTTACTAAATTCATCCAAGCTTATTCGTTCTGGTGCTTCCCACTCTTCCTTTTCTAGTTCTTTAGCACAGTTATTAAATATTAACTGAACTTCTGACCATCCTAACCCTTCTTCTCGACTTATTTCTTCGATACTACATTTTTTTACTCTCTCATAAATCATCGATTCATAACGAATTGTATGATGCTGTCTTAATCTCATAAAACTCAGTCTTTCGCTGATATACTTTTGGCACTTTTGACAATGAAACTGGCGGCGTGGTACTTCTAAATATACCGGATTGCCTAATATTGACAAATCTCTGACTAGATTATACTCTGTCTGATTGATTCTGTCCAAGGTTTGATGGCAATTCGGACATTCAATTGTTTCATTTAAAAGAGCGAGCTTTAGGAAAATTGTCTGAGCAATTTTTTGATAATTGACCACTGTTACATTTGGTAAATCGAGGAGTTGATCAAAATTTATCCACATAACCCACCTCCTGTTCTGTGTTACTATTATACCATGCTCACACAGAACCTAGAAGAGCCTAGCCCAGAACTAAATTCTACTACCTCTGATTCAATAGATAATTATCTCTCACTCACTTTGAAGCAAGCGATTGAACTAGCGCAACAAAACAACAAAGGACTTCGAGTAGCCAACAAATCAGATAAGAAACAGATTTCTGAAGAACTTACCTTCAGGGTTGTCCGCGACTACTACAATTTACAACGGGCAGATGCTAAGGTTGACATCGCGGAAGCAATGATGGAGGATGCGACCCTGAATACAAGAGATGCACAGTTGCTAGAACAGGCGGGACTAGGAAATAGATTTGATGTTTTACGAGCCGAAATGGATTTGGCTAATGCCAAACAAAGCATGAACTTTTCTATTGCCAATCAGCGATTCGCAAGGCTACAACTGGCAAAAACCCTGAATCTAAGGTATCCGAAAGAACCAAGAGCGGCGGATGAGATTAAAGAAGCTGGGTCTTGGAATCTTTCTCGGGCTGAGAGTGTCGCCTTGTCTTATAAAAATGCCGAACAGACACAGAGAAATATCAACATCAATGGCACTGAATCAGACAATCCCTGTAGCCAAATTCGCCTACAAGTGGAAGAATCCTATAACAACCTGATTGCGAGTAAGGAGAACATCACAATATCGCAAAAAAACGTTGAAACTGCTACAGAACAGTTAAGAATCGCTCGTTCACGCTTTCAAGCAGGGGTGGGTACTCAAACCGATGTCATTAACTCCCAAAGGGAGCTTACCGATGTGCGGAGTCGATCCCTACAGGCAATTATTGACTATAACCAGTCTCTTAACTACCTACAAAGGGCGGTAGGCAAACCTTAAGAAAGTAAGGCAGAAATATAGAGAACATAGAGAAAAATGTCCTAATTAGTCAGAATCAAAAAAAAGGGGTAACCATTAATGAACATTCCTCAACAACTTCTTGGTGTTATTCTGGGGCTAACGTTGTTAAGTCCAACATTCGCTATAGCACAGACTTCATCTTGGCGTTTAGTAGCAACAGATCATTCTGGAAATCAGTGGTATCTTGGTGAGGTTGAGAGAATTCACACTAATCACGATAATCACCATGCTGCCCGTGTCAAAGTTATTTTATCAAATGGAGATGTAACCGAGATAGCACTCGGCATCGATTGTGAAAATCGCACAATAATAAATGGTAAAGTATTAATCCAAAGTTTAGGACCTGATCTGCTACAACACTTGAGAGATCAGAATACATTTGCTGAAGCTATGATTAACGCAGTCTGCAAAGATAAACGGAATTCTGGTAACAGTAGATAATTTTGGTAACGTCCCATCGCGTCCGATAACAGGAGTCATGTTTCTCGGCTTCATGTCCATCACCCACGCCACCATCGCCGCAGCAGGCACATCCTTAATCATAGGAACTGCTGACCCGATGGCGTTGGGTTTGGCTGTCCTGGGTTCCCAGCTTCCCGACATCGACACCACCACCAGTACCATCGACAAAATCTGCTTCCCCCTCAGCAGCTTCCTGGAAGACAGGTTTCCCCACCGCAGCATCACCCACTCTCTTTTGGCGACGGATTTGATTGCGGCTGTCTCCCTCCCCATCGGCCACTTCCTGGGCAATTAGCTGACAGCGCTGCCGAAGGCACTCGCTGCGAGAGACCGCACTCTCGTTAGGTCATTTACTCGCCGGTTTCTCGGACTGCTTCACTCCTGCTGGTAGTACAATTACGTTTAACGATGAGTCGGCGATCGCTGTTTTAAGAGGGCAGTACGCAATTGGGACAGTAAACACCAAAATCGTTCAACCTGCGCCATTTAAGGAATGACCGTTCAATTCCCCCAAAACAGCCTGATGTTTCTGCCGCGCTGACCTTTCCTCGGTCGATGTGCGCTGGCACTGTCTCAGATTTTTGCCGATGGTCGATAGGTGGATTTCGATAATCCCGCCAATTCTTTCGCTCGATGGCATCGAGTTCCCGACATATTTCGGCGGCCAGCCGATAATCCACACTTCCCGTTAAAGTAGCTCCGTCAAAGTGGCCGCCAGCATAGCAGCCGGGGTTATGGCCGCGGGGCAGTTTATCCCGGTTAAAGGTTTGAAAACAAGGGAAGCACAAGGTAAACTAATTATGATAAAACATTAATATAGCGGTTCTCACACCTGTGTGGCACAGTTAAACCTTTGCTGATTAAGCCTTTCAACCTCGACAATGTACCTCTTGCGAACAGGAAATGCTATAAATAAGCGGTAAAAATGAAATAAAATTAAGGGAACAATTAATTATGCAACTAGAAGATTATTTCTTATTTATCTCCGAAGATGATATTAGAATCAAAGGTCATCGCCTCGGAATTGACAACGTACTCTTTTATTTCTTGGAAGGCTATACTCCAGAAGAAATAAATGCTATCTATCCCGATCTAAGTCTAGAGAAAATCTACGCTACTATTACTTATTATCTCCAGAATCAGCAAAAAATTGATGCCTATTTATTGCGCCTCCAGAATTGGCGAGAGACTCGCTATCAAGAATCCTTGAAAAATCCTTCACCTCAACGAGAAAAGATGAGAAAAATTAAACAGCAAAGGCAAGATTCTATCAAGGTATGAAAATCAAGTTTTTACTGGATGAAAACTTATCCCCCCGATTGAAAGTCGCTGTCTTAAGATTAAATCCAGAGATAGATATTTTACGCATTGGAGAGCCGAATACACCACCGTTAGGAACTCTTGACCCTGATGTTCTACAGTATTTAGGATTATCTCAACGACTCTTGGTGACAGATAATCGTACCAGTATGCCTGAACATTTAGAAGAATATTGACAAAAAAATCAACAAATCTGGGGACTGTTTTGGATACATCCCACAACAACAATGGGAAAACTAGCCGAAGAATTAATTATGATTTGGGAAACTACCGAAGCAGAAGAATGGATCGATATTGTCGATTGGATTCCTTTTTAATTAATGATATAATAAGATTATTACCGTCCTTTTTATGCTTGATTATTAATTTGAATGACTCGCCAAATTCATGACCAATTTGCTAAGGAATATTTAGAGGAATTACTAACACCTCTAGGGACGATTAGAAAAAGTAAGAAAGTAAAAAGTGAGGTTCAAGAAATTGATGTCTGGTTTGAACCATTTAGCTCACCTACTCCCACTGAGTTACCTTTAGGGTTACTCGGAAAAATGGCGGCTACTTCCTGTTTATTTGAACCTTTTCGCAATCCCCCGACCGAGGTAGAGATTCGCAGTTGTTTGTCAAAGTTATACACGGTTCATGGGGATGTCTTGAGAAAAGCGAAACGGTCAAACAAAACTTTGACGGTCGCAGAATTGCCTTTCTTATGGATTCTAACGCCCACCTTTTCAGCTAGAATGATTGAAGATTTCGGGACTCACAGCGATGAGAGTAATTGGTTAACAGGGGTTTACTTTTTAGCGAAGTCTCTCAAAGCGGGCA
>NZ_JAPZRB010000095.1:0-3167 GCF_027531105.1 Microcystis sp. LE18-22.4A | reverse complement strand
CTCGTACAACCCGTGCCGATTTTACCTCTCCCAGAGAAGATAATAATTCTTCGAGATAATCTTTGGCAAACTGGTCATGAATAAATCTAGTCATAGGTTTATCTAACATGATTTAATAACTTATCTCGTAATTGCTTAATCTGATCACGATATTTAGCTGCTGACTCGAATTCTAGATTTTTCGCCGCTTCTTTCATTTGCGCTTCTAGTTGTTGAATTAACTCGGGAATTTGTTCCAAAGAAAGCTCTTCTATATTCTCACAAACCTGCTCTAATTGTTGGGAATTTAGGCGACGGGAAATATCCAGAAAAGCCAAAATTGAATTACTTGACCTTTTAACAATCGGTTGCGGAATAATCCCATGTTTCTGATTATACTCCTGTTGAATAGCGCGTCGTCTCTTGGTTTCTTCGATCGCATTAATCATACTATCGGTGAGATTATCTCCGTAAAGAATTGCCTGACCGCGAATATGACGAGCAGCCCGGCCGATAGTTTGAATTAAAGAGCGGGTAGCTCTTAAAAATCCTTCCTTATCTGCGTCTAAAATCGCCACTAAAGACACTTCCGGCAGGTCTAACCCCTCGCGAAGCAAATTCACGCCGATCAGCACGTCAAAGACCCCTTCTCGCAGGTCTTGGATAATTTCAATCCGTTGAATTGATTGAATTTCCGAATGTAGATATCTAACTTTAATTCCCCTTTCTTGCAAGTATTCGGTTAAATCTTCCGCCATGCGTTTAGTTAAAGTGGTAATCAAAACCCGTTCATTTAACCGCACTCGCTCCTTAATTTCCCCTAATAAATCATCTACTTGTCCCTCGGTTGGTCGCACAAAAATCTCTGGGTCTAAAACTCCCGTCGGTCGGATAATTTGTTCGACAATGCGATTTTCTGACTGTTCTAATTCCCAATCTCCCGGAGTGGCCGAAACAAAAATACATTGATTAACTTTCTGCCAAAATTCTTCCGACTTCAAAGGACGATTATCCGCAGCACTGGGTAAACGAAACCCGTGATCGATCAAAACTTTTTTTCGTGATTGATCGCCATTATACATCCCGCGAATTTGCGGCACACTGACATGAGACTCATCCACAACTAATAACCAATCTTGAGGAAAATAATCCACCAAACATTCCGGCGGTTCCCCCGCTAACCTACCCGCTAAATGCCGCGAATAATTTTCCACGCCATTACAATAACCCACTTCCTGCAACATTTCTAAATCATAACGAGTCCGTTGGTCCAAACGTTGCGCTTCCAGTAATTTGCCCGCTTTTTCTAACTCCAATAAACGGTTATCTAACTCGGTTTTAATATCCCGACAAGCCACCTCTAAACGCTCCTCCGGGGTAACAAAGTGACGGGCCGGATAAATACTAATTCTCTCTAATTTTTGCAAAACTTCCCCCGTCAGGGGATCGAGATAACGAATACTTTCAATCTCATCGCCAAAAAAATCAATTTTAATCACCCGATCCTCGTAAGCGGGAACAATTTCCAAAATATCGCCCTTCAGACGAAAACGACCGCGAGTTAACTCTAAATCATTGCGATTGTACTGCACTGACACCAAGGCCCGTAATAATTGCCTTTGGTCGAACTCTTGACCAACTGTTAAGGAAATCGCCGCTTTCAGGTATTCTGCTGGCATTCCCAAACCATAAATACAACTAATGGAAGCGACGACGATCACATCCCTGCGTTCAAATAGCGATCGCGTGGCCGAATGGCGCAGCATATCGATCTCATCATTAATCGAAGAACTCTTTTCGATGTAGGTATCGCTGACGGGAATGTAAGCCTCCGGTTGATAGTAGTCGTAATAGCTGATAAAGTATTCCACGGCGTTATTGGGGAAAAATTGCCGCAATTCGTTGCATAATTGGGCCGCCAGGGTCTTATTATGGGCAAGAACGAGGGTAGGCCTGCCAATTTTCTCGATGACGGCGGCAATGGTGAAGGTTTTGCCGGTGCCGGTTGCCCCTAAGAGGGTTTGGAAACGCTGCTGGTTTTGCAGGGAATCTACCAATTTATTGATCGCTGCCGGTTGATCCCCAGTGGGTTGAAAGGGTGCTTGTAGTTGAAAAGCGGACATTAGCGGCTAGGTGTAGAGAACAGGCAAAATAAATTATCAATCAAATTACCAACACTTATAGGGTTTTGGGAAAGAAAGATGTATCTTAATATTAGAGAGGATTTTAAAAAAAGATTAAAAGTCTTCGAGAATACCCTAAACTTAAATCTTATCGTTTCCCCGAAGCTATTAACGGAAAGGAGTATCAGGTTATGACGGTGGAAAATCTAGAAACGAACGGGACTCAAACCCCAGCAACCACAGAAGAAAAGACCAGCAGCCCACGCGGTAAAGCTACTACGGCTAAAACCGCCAAAGATAAAGAAGTGGTCGCCCTTTCGGTGAAAAACAACGCTGAATCGGCTTCCAAAGCCTTAAAATTCTATCAACCTGAACATCGCTTACCCGAAAATCGTCCTGTTGGTACTAGCCATCTTCACTTCACGGAAGATGAAATGTTACCCGGGGGCCGTCCCGTGGAAGTTAGCCATCTGAAAGTTGTTAGTACCTATTCTTCCGTCGGTGGATTGCGTCCTGTCGGCTCTAGTGGTATGGAAGTCAGTAGCACTCTAGCGATTTCTGGCAATCGTCCGATCGCTCTCAGTCATCTGCACATTAGCGAAACCTATACAGTCATGGGTAATCGTCCCGTTGCTTCCAATGAAATCGATGATCCCGAAACTTTAATGGGATTTTTGGATTAATTGTTTTGTTGATCAAGACGGATTTTTTCCCTGTCCCGGACGGGGAATTTATTTTTTCTAGCCCACCGTTTTTAATCCCGATGCTGTTTAAGCAAAAATTTTTCTTAATTGTCTCGTTTCTAATAGTGGTTTTTTGTGGTTTCGGATTATTAAATCTTACCTACGATGCTTCAGTTTTAGCGCAAGAGGAATATTATCAGATTCGATCGCTTCATAGTCGCGATGGTATCGTTAAATTTTATCGGCTCTTCGTTACCCTTTATGCTAAATCAACAGACAAGATGCCAAGATAACATACTTCTAACCCAAAAATTCCGAAAGTTTCTAAAGCCATAGCCTCTCCGTTTTATTAGTTTAAGTTTATTGTTGATTCCCTCGACCA
>NZ_JAPZRB010000090.1:0-3670 GCF_027531105.1 Microcystis sp. LE18-22.4A | reverse complement strand
TCGAGGGAATCAACAATAAACTTAAACTAATAAAACGGAGAGGCTATGGCTTTAGAAACTTTCGGAATTTTTGGGTTAGAAGTATGTTATCTTGGCATCTTGTCTGTTGATTTAGCATAAAGGGTAACGAAGAGCCAGAACATTCATCAGGCGCTGAGTCAATGCCAGTTAAACAGTAGCATTACTGTACCGACAACGCCAAGTGAATGCTTGAACTTTTATCAACAGTATGGCGATAGTTTTGTGTCTGAATTGACGGAAGGGGCAGAGTATGTGGCAGTTTTTGTTTTTTCTTGCCAAACCAAAGAAGACCAGCGCAGTTTGCAGGAGGCTTTAACAGCGCAGGTGACGGTGAATGTTTGCGAGCATATTTCGCCAACGCTGGGCGCTAATTTGACTGCTGGCTTAACAGAAACCCTGAACAATACCACCGTGCGTTGTCAGATTTATCAATCTTTAGTCGGTAGCAACGCCAGTTTGCCGACGTTTTCCAGTGTGTCACAATTTGTTGCTAACATAGTTTCAACTGCACAAAACTTAAACGCGAATACGCCAGTGGTGTTTGATTTTGCGGTAACTGGCTATGAAACCCTGTTTGGCAGCAGTTTAAGCACCTCGTTTATCAATATTGCGGCTAACCGACAGATTTATCTTGATTGTATTGCCCCAACCCTGACAAGTTTAGGGTATCTTGCCAGCAAATATCAGTGGATTGCTACTGCGTATCAGGCTTATAAATATAGCGGCGATACCACGTTTAGCACCAACCAAAAGCAGTTAAATAGCGATATAAGTAACGTCAATAGCTGGATTAGCAGTATTGCGGCGAACCCAACACAAACGCCGAGCCTTGCTAGTTCAATTAATCCGCCACTGAGTTTAATGAACGGCATACCGGTATTTAATTATTTAGTACCGACGCAACCGCTGTTTGGGGATACCAGTAACGAGCCGTTTCAGGATATTGATGTCGGCTCTGAGGTGAGTACCTCGAGCAGCACCAGTACCAGCACAACAGCGCTAAATGCAGGGATTAATGGCTCAATTTATGGTCATAACAGCCCAACCGCTTCGGGTACTTATTCGCAAGCCACCAGCCAAACTACGGGCATAGCGACGGCGATATCGAATATTCCGGTGCTTTATATGATTACCGTTTGGGGCAATAACAATGTCGCCCAGTTTTATGCCTCTTACAACACACTAAACTATACTCATCCATTTGCTCATGGTGCTGCTAATGTGTCTTCATGTAGTGGCGAAACCCTGTTTTTAACTACTACTAATCAGGATGATGGTGTCGATAGCTTGGATAATCAGGTGTATATCGACAAGATGAGCGGTCAAATCTCCAACGGCGTGATTACTCAGTTGAGTTTTACCGACAGTGCTAGTCACAGCATCACCCAACCGACAAGCGCCAGTGGTAGCAGTTTTAGCTGGAGTTTGCCAGCAGGAGCGACGCTGATTGGCTTTCAGGGTTATTGCAACAGCAGTAATCTCCTCGGCTTGCAGCCAATTTGCATTATCGTACAGCCAGCAAAATGGTTAGCGCCATCGATTGAGACGCAACCGTTTGTCAACACGCTGCCAGTCAGCACCTTGGGCGTGGGCTATAATTCTTTTCTTGGCAGCGCTTTGCCGAATTCCGCACTAAACAGCAGCGCCTGTACCAGCGTTGACCAGGGGGCGCAAAGCGAAGTCATTATGAAAATTTGCGCCAGTCGCCAGTCATTATCGGAAACTTTGAGCAAAACCAGGGGATTTTCCATTGGCATACCAGGCTTTAAATTGAGCCACACCAAAACCAAAACCAAAACCATTCAAGTAACCGATACCGATGTGACGCTGGTGCTGATTACCCGTGTGGTGACATCGAGTCCGGTTTATACGCAATGCAACCTATCTCCCACGTTGGCTAATTTAACCACAGAGCAATTGTTCACTGAATATGGCGATTCATTTGTCTGCGCTACGGTTAACGGCGGATTGTATGTGGCGGTATTTGTGTTTCAATGCGATAGTAGCGCCGTACAGGAAACGGTGCAAAAAACCCTGAGTGCCAGTGCGTCGATTAAATCGGCCTCTCTCGATGCCAGTTTAAGTTCCGATGTGAGCAATGCCCAAAGTTCCAAAGGTGTTAATCTGATCTGTTACCAACAGGTTATCGGTAGCAGTAGTTTCTCTTTACCAAGTATGACTGGCAATGCCGAAACCGATACGGAGGCTTTGGTGCAGACGGCCAGCCAGTTTTCTGCCAGCCATGTAGATACGCCTTGGGTGCTGTCATTTACCACGATGGGCTATGAAGGCCTGTTACCCGCCTCGGCTTTGAGCAGCTTCCAACCGATAGTTACCAACCGCCAGACTTATCAACTACAAGTCGCGCCTACTCTGACGCAGCTTTATGGCATTTGGTCTGAGATTGAGAACATCCTCCAGATTTATACGACTTACAATTACTACGCAGACCCTAATATTGGCTTTCCCATCAGGGGACAGCAACAAATGGTCTATAACGCGATCCAAGAATTGACCGCCTGGCTGACGGATGTTGCCGCCAATCCGCAGCAGCCCGCTACCTACCCTACTGACGTTTCCTGCGATCCCCTTGACATTATTGCCAAAGGGACTCCCAGCCTTAATTACAGCATAACCATCACCCCCTGTAACAGCAGCAGCAATCGATTATCGCCGCTGTGGGGCAACAATAATTCGGTGTCCTTTCAGGATATTTGCGCCGGACAGCCATTTTTCAACAGTAATACAGCCTTTAATGGCAATTATCCAGCGAACAGTACGCCGACACCACTTTGTTTAAAAGACTTGCCCAAGATCGCTGCTGTTCAGTTACATGGCGGCGATTATGTTGATCAGCTATCAACCATTTACAGTTATCAGGCTGGGGCCCAAACCTTTAGCCATGGCGGAAGTGGTGGCGGACCTTGTTTTAATCTGAATCTAGCCGTTGATGAATTTATCAGCAGCATTAGTGGGACTTGCGGCGATTATATCAATCAACTCACATTCCAAACCACAAGCTCCCAAGACTATACGTTCCCGCTATCACCTTCCAGCACTGGTAACAAAATTAGCTGGACTGCGGCAGATAATCAAATTTTGCTAGGTTTTCAAGGTTCCTCCGGCGATTATCTCAATCAGTTGCAATTGATTGTCCTGAGTCTCAGTCCAGCCAAATGGGCAGCCCCCCTACTGGATGACCTCTCCTCCCCCTTGCCTTGTCTTCCCATCACAACCGTGGGAATTGGCTTTAACAGCTTTAGCAACAGCGCTATGCCCAATGGTGCCTTGGATTTATCATCCCTGACTATCGGCGATCAAAACGCTACTGGCAAGCAGTGGTATCAAGTCTGTTCCTCTGGTGAAAGTTTGTCAAAGACGCTGAAATATGCGATCGGCGGCGGTGCTGACGATGATTCCTTCCATCGTAAAGTTACGCGCACGGCGAAGGTGAGCAATCTATCCGTAACGGTGGTGATCTATGCCCCCCATGAAAAAACCAGCCCGATCATCGAAAATTTGGGTCTGAAACCCCGTCGTTCTACGACGGCTTTACTGTTAAATATTAGCACATTTACGAAATATATGCTAAAATGTGAGACATGGAAAAAGCCTATTCGTTTCGATTTTACCCCACACCCGAACAAGA
>NZ_JAPZRB010000488.1:0-2159 GCF_027531105.1 Microcystis sp. LE18-22.4A | reverse complement strand
CCTATCGGCTCAATGGTCTCTACTCAAAGAAAAATATCCCAGTCGTCGGGTTATTATTGCCAGCAAAAATATCAAAGATTTCCAAAACATTACTGATTGCGCTCTCTGGCAAGATATACATTATTAAAGCGAAACCGCTTGTTTGTATTTTTTTCAATAGTAGTTATAGATATAATTCAATCTATTTGCCACCCGAAAAATTCTTGATCAATTGGGACTCGATCGAGGATAATTAGAGAAAGTATCTTTGCTGGTGAAATTGAGGAGATTAGGATAGGAAAAACGGTTCTTCGTTACTTGGTATGGTTCGATAGGGTGGCATAAATCGACCAAATCCTTATCTGACAAGAGACTTAATTGATTAGCTAGTTCTAGAGCGAAAACAATTGGCAAAAATCACAGCAATGTCTGTCTCTATAAGGAATGAAACCCTTATAGAGACAGACATTGCATAAGACAACCCGAAAATCCTACACCATGAATACTCTAATGATCGTGCGGTGCGCCAAACCCAACGGTTAAGGTGTTACCCATTGGATCATAATCAACGTTTACTTCTGCCATTTTTGTCTGATTAATTATAAGGTTTTAATGATTGGGTAGGAGCGAATTTTTTGGTCAACTGTAATAATGATTAAATCATTTTGCATTGCTTGACAAATTAGCAGTCTATCAAAGGGATCACGATGCAAGGGAGGTAATTTCATTAAATAGGCGATGCTTTCTTCATCAATCGTTAAACTCGTTATTTGATGGCGATCGCGTTGTTTGGGCAGATAAACTTCTGGTGTTTCTGGCAAGGGAAGTTTACCTAATTGATATTTAATAATGGCTTCCCAGATGGAGGCTACACTCAAATATACGCTATTTTTAGCGTCTTTAATGGCATCACAAAAATCTTGTGAAAGTCGAGTATCTCCATTAAGAAACCAGAGAAAGATATGAGTATCGAGTAAAAGTCGCATGATTTTTATAAAGGGTTTTCAAAGTCCTGTAGGATTTCATCGGGTAAGGGATCGTCAAAGTCAGCAGGAACGGTAAATTCTCCTTGACAGAGGGCGTAGGGTCTAGGGGTTTTTGGCTCTTTTTGTTGATTCCTTCTGGCTTGGGTAAATAATAAAAAGTCAAGCAGTTCTTCAACAATTTCTTCGGAGATTTGAGATATTTCTTGGATCAGTCTTTCTCTAGTTGTCATTAGGTTTGCTCCTTTTAAGGTTGAATATTTAAGATTTGACGTTGTTGATTATTAAGGCGATCGAGTTCTTGCTTAAGGGTTTCTTTTGTTATCGTTGGCATTCAATTTTTCTTGGCGGTCTAATTGCGGGAAATAGCTCTTGTAACAGTATAGCTATTGGTTTGGCGGTTTTGGTCGTTTATATATGGTTGGCTGAATAATGGTAAAACCCTTTTAAAATAAGGCTTTTGACCTGTTAAAATCCGCTGTTAATGCTGCGAAAATCGGATTGGGACTCTCAAAAACCTTGCATTATCCTTTTCGTGGTACAAAATTGGTACAAAAAGAGAGGGCAACAAAGCCTGAAACGACCGACGACCGGCTACTGACGACCGACTCCTGCCCCCACGAAAAACTTTTTGCCGCAAACCCTAATTAAGCTAAGACGTATTTAAAGCACTTATTCTTAAGATTAGCCGAATCTCCCCCAATCTCTTTACTGTTGCCTCTTGCCTCTTGCCTCTTGCCTCGTCTCAACAAGCAATTTAAATGCTTAACAGCTGACGACATCTATCGGATTGTTGAGGTGCTTTGGGCTATTGATTTTGATAATCCACCTGTATCAGCAAAAGCAGATGCGATGTTTGATTATCGAGAAGTTCTCAACTATCAGGGTGGGAAGGTGATGGAATTGGAGAAGTTACCAACTTTCAGACAGCGTTGGGATGACGATGGCGGTTTGGGGGGATTCCAAACTTACATTCAGAATTTATTGGGGCTGTCAAGCAATAACTAAGAGCCTTGTTAAGCTTGTGTTATAGTATTGAGCAGATATAGGGTAACTGCTATGACTGCTATAGTTCAGGAACTTTTAGATACCTTTGACCGCTTGACAGACTCAGAGCGGTTAGATTTGCTATTAGAGATTCTGAAGCGGACAATTCACCTGGATTTTCCGCCCTTATCTGATGAAGATCTAGTCCTC
>NZ_JAPZRB010000261.1:0-4462 GCF_027531105.1 Microcystis sp. LE18-22.4A | reverse complement strand
ATCGAGAATTTGAAAATAAAGAAGAACTGGAAAAAGTAGTCAATCAGCTTTTAAATGAAGGGGGATTGATTATTAAATGGAGTAGAAAACTTAAAAATAAGGGTAATGCTGTCAATGTAACTTAAATGCGTAAAAGCTTATAACTCCGAAACTAGGATTTTTTTTTGTCACAAAAACGACAGGAACTCAAGCCGGGAGACCGAGAAAAATAAAAAGCATCATCGGAGAATTATGCCTGACAGAAAAACAAGCAATCCGTTTAAATATTCCTCGTAATAACCAAATTAGTCCTTACTTAGAACGCTGTTGTTTAAGAGCTAGTGCCAATGTTTCTTATGAAAATGCCGCCAGAGATATTCAATTTTATATAGGGATGAAGGTCTCGGCTAGGACTCAACAACGATTAGTCCATCGCCACCAATTTGCCGAAGAAGAATCAGGAAACCCCGTTCAAGAAATTAGTCTAGATGGAGGAAAAGTGCGCTTAAGAACCGAAACTAAGGGAGAGGCTTGTATCTGGAAAGATTATCAAGCAATCTGTGTTGATACTTTCCTAAGAAAAGCTTGGTTTGGAGAGAATGAATCGTTAATATATTGGGTTAATCAACAACCTTTATCTGACCCCCTTACCTGTTTGGGAGACGGACATCCCGGTATTGGGAAAATTGTGAAAAACTGGGATTGTCCAGGAGAAAAAAGAGAAATACTTGACTGGTTTCATTTGGTAGAAAATCTTCATAAAGTCGGCGGTTCAGTGAAGAGATTGAAAAAAGCAGAAAGTTTATTATGGCAGGGCAAAATTGAGGAAACAATAGCATTAATCTCTCCTTTAAAAAACGAACGAGCTGAAAATTTCTGTCGTTATTTAGAGATTCACCGTCATCGAATTGTTAATTATAATTACTATCAACAAGAAGAGATTTGCTCTATTGCTTCGGGAGCCGTTGAATCCACGGTTAAACAGATTGACCGACGACTGAAAATTTCTGGAGCCCAGTGGAATGAAGAAAATATCCCTCAAGTGCTTAAACACCGCTGTGCTTACCTAAATAACAGTCTTTAGCTATTGAATAGTATTTATGTTCTGACAAAACTGACTTGCTCCCGTTTTGACAGACCAAAATTTAATATGTCCGTGATCCCAAAGAGCGGTAAAATGCTCGTCCATCTTACCCGTAGCCGCCAAGGCCAAATTTTTGAGATAACCATGATAGGGAGTGGATATCAGCGCATATCCTCCCGGTTGCAGCAGATTATAAACCGTCTTAGCGTAATTGCGCGGGGCATAGACGTGTTCTACCACTTCCAAACTAATTAGCAGCGGAAAAGTACCAAATTTACTAGCCAGATCATCATAGGCGGAGCCAACGTATAGATCAAGTTCAGGATAGGCTTTTTTTGCCTCTGCTATCCCCGATTCGGAAGGATCGCAGCCACTGACTTGAAATCCTTTTTCTGATAACCAATTAGCGATCGAACCGTTGCCACAACCGAGATCAAAAATACGCTTTTCAGGAGGAGCAAGATCGGCAAAAATCTGACTTAGAGAAGGTAGCAAATAAGCGTGGGCAGTCCCACAGCAAGAATTTTGATAATGATAATAATCTGACATATTTTAAGATAGTTAATATGTAAGTATTTTGCGTGGCATCACCACTACTGTCGAAAGGTAATACAGAAAGTCACTTTTGTCAAGGGTTTAGTGAAATTTATTGTCACATCCCATTGATACGATATCCCATAGTATTTTATGAATATATTGCATATACTATTGTCAATGTACATCTTGCAAAAATCAAAAACCTTCCCCTAGACGAGAAGTCGCCGAGCCATTATTCTCCCAGTTACAAGTCGTAAACTTAACATTAATAGCTGACTTCTGTTATCAGAAAACTTTAACAACTACCAAAGCGGATCGGAGTATAAATGAACGGTTAAAGAATCTCGATCGCCGGGGATACCAGTAATACAACTACAAATTTGAGTACCATCATCTAATTCTACCTCGCAAGCGTGACAGGAACCCATTAAACAGCCGGTAGGAATTTCAATCCCTGCTTTTTTGGCCACATCTAATAATAGTTCTCCCGTTTCCGCTTCCATGATGATATCATCGGGTAAAAAACGCACTGCAATAGTCATAAGTTCTCCTTACAAATGAGCAAAAATAGGTTGAAGATTTAAATGTTCTTCCAATAAATTAGCCATAGCATCTAGGGTTATTTCTCTTTGTTCACTATAGTTAGCAATTCCCGTAGGCAAAGATAATAAACCGCGACGCTGACGTAGATGATTTAGCCAAGTTCTTCGCCAAGAACCATTATCAAAGATACCATGTAAATAACAGCCCCAAATTGAGAGAGAATCATTGACAATTCCCAGACTAGCATCTTCCTCGAACATTTTTTGATAACCTGATTCACTTTCCCATTGGCTTATTCCCTGGTGAATTTCGTATCCCATTACCGGTAAACCAGCTTGGGGATAATTAGATAAAACTTGTCGTTGAAGGGTAATTTTTTCGGCAGTAATTACCGTTTTTAACGGCAGTAAATTTAAACCTGCTGCCTCACTATCGGGACCTTCTCGATGGTCAGGATCCAGAATTAATCGCCCTAACATTTGCAAACCACCACAGATGCCAAAGATAATACCTCCCCTTTGGTGATAGGCTTGTAATTGATTAGCCATACCACTTTGATTAAGAGCAATTAAATCAGCAACAGTGGTTTTAGAGCCGGGGATAATTACCCCATCGGGATCACCTAAAGATTCCTGTAATTCTAGATAACGTACATTGACCGTTGCTTCGCCACAGAGAGGGTCAAAATCAGTAAAATTAGCGATATGAGGCAGACGAATGACAATGATATTTAGTTCAGCTTTGGGTTTTTGGGCGGGGCGATCGAGTAAACTGAGAGAATCCTCGGCACTCAAAAAGATATCACTATAGGGAAGAACTCCTAACACAGGAATTTTTGTATAATCTTCTAGCCAAGTAATCCCCGAATCTAAGAGGGATTTTTGTCCGCGAAATTTATTGATCACAATACCTTTAATTAAAGCTCTTTCCTCCGGTTCTAATAATTCTAACGTACCGACGACGTGAGCAAAAGCCCCCCCGCGATCAATATCCACCACTAAAATAGTAGCGGCATCGAGATATTTAGCCACCCGCATATTAGTTAAATCGCGATGTTTGAGATTTATTTCCGCCGGACTTCCCGCACCTTCACAGACAACTAGATCAAATTCTGTTGATAATTTAGCTAAAGATTCTTTAATTGCTTGCCAACCTTGCTCAAAATAATTCTGATAATAATCCGCTGCCGTGGTGACACCAACAGCCTTGCCTTTAATAATCACCTGAGAGGTCATATTTCCCTGGGGTTTTAATAAAATTGGGTTCATTTCTACCCGGGGAATTGTCCCCGCGGCCCATGCTTGCACCGCCTGGGCGTGACCCATTTCTCCCCCTCCGGCGGTAACATAGGCATTAAGGGCCATATTCTGACCTTTAAAGGGTGTTACCTGCCAGCCTTTCCGGTTGAATAAACGACATAAAGCCGCAGTTAAAAAAGATTTACCCGCGTGGGATGTTGTCCCCACTACCATAATTGCTTTCATCTAGTTTTTTGGGTTGACTATTTAATTTTTGGTAATTAGGAATTAGGAATTATGAATTGGGAAGTGGGGAAGTGGGGAGATGGGGAGATGGGGAGATGGGGAGATGGGGAAGTGGGGAAGTGGGAAGTGGGGAAGTGGGGTGTGGGGTGTCGGGTGTGGGGTGTGGGGTGTGGGGAGAATAAATAAAATAATCTCCTATCTCCTGACTCCTGACGACCGACTCGGAGAATCCTGACTCCTGACGACCGACTCCCGACTCCTCACCTTAACAGCATTAAAAAGAAAACCAACGTTGCAGAGTATTTAAAAATCTTTGCCAGAAAGTGGGTGTAGGGAAAAAGTCCCCTTGGGGTTGCCATTTTTCTATTAATTTCCTCCCCAAAGGAGTGAGACGAAAACTATCGGTTATCCCCTGTCCATCTACTTCGCGCCGCAAAATTCCCACCTTAATCAACCAGAGAAGATAGCTTTCCGCTGCCGCTTCCGTCAGCAGTCTGGAAGTATAACCTTTCTCTAAACCCCCAGCACCAGGGATGCTTAAAAGTGATACACTTTGCTCCAGCATAGCCGCAAATAAGGTGACACGGAAAGGAGAACAACAGAGGGCGCGTTCGGCCCGGTTGATGGTAGCATCAGGATAATTGATGGCGGTAACGGTGGCAGTCGATAGGCTCATAGATTCCGGTCATCGAAAATTTGGGTCTGAAACCCCGTCGTTCTACGACGGCTTTACTGTTAAATATTAGCACATTTACGAAATATATGCTAAAATGTGAGACATGGAAAAAGCCTATTCGTTTCGATTTTACCCCACACCAACACAAGAGTCGCTATT